>NZ_JAAHGN010000773.1:0-3698 GCF_010672485.1 Moorena sp. SIO2C4
TTGCCACTCGAAACAGGCTAAATATCAGCAGCCCTAACCCCACCGCCATTAAGGTAAGTCGGATCGTAGACTTTTTTGTAGCAGTTTGCGCTGAAACGCTGTTAAATATTTACCTGTACTAGTACATGCACCCTCAAGATCAGGTTTCGACTGATGTCCTGACATATCTGTAACTAAAAAGTCTTTAACTCATTGTTTTGATGATCGAGGGTGGATGTTGGCTTTTATGTTGGTTTTAATAGTCAAATTTACTTAGTATTGTGGACTTTTTGGATGATTTTGGGCAATTTTTGGATGATTTTGGCGAGTTTTTGGATGATTTTTATCCAATTTTAGATTTTGGTCGAATTTTATATTGTTTGTGTAAAGTTTGATTTAATTTTTGGATGAAGATAATCAGGCACTAGGGATTAAGTACTTTTAGGGAGAAGTGAGAGTAATGGAGGAAGTGGGGGGAGTGGGGGGATGAGGAGTCAGAACAATAGTAATGGGGCAAGGTGTAGGGAATAAGAATGCGATCGCACCGGTCCTGCCTACTTTTCAAATCCCTTGTCACCCCTTCAGCCCTATCCTTTTAACTCTAGTACTGATTCTGATTCCACCCAAGATTTATCTTGGGTGGAATTGTTTTATGACGTTTGCTCAGGTCTAGCTTTCAAGGGAGCAACGCAGAAGCCAAAAAAGTATAACTAATTTAATTTTAGTTATAAAAACCTAGAGATTTGGCCAAGTTTACGTAATAGTTATCCTGACTTGATCCACTAGTAGGGGTATTTTTCAAATCAACCAAGACATCACTGAATTACTTTTGTCACTTTTTTCATTGATTACCCCCTTGAAATCCTGGAATAAATCCCAGATTATAGTCATGGTATAAGGCAATAAAACCTCTAAACACCCTAGTATATATATTGTTAAAATCGACCAAGATATAACTGAATTACTTTTGTCACTTTTTTCATTCATTAATCCCTTGAAATCCTGGAATAAATTCGAGATGAGAGTCATGGAATGAGGCAATAAAACCTCTAATCCTAAACAAGACAACTTGACTGAATATAAAATTTGCGAATGGCTAACATTACAATCTCTGACCTCGCTATTTCACCTGTTTATGAAAGCTTCATTACTGAACTTGATGAGCAGAATATCAACGGGATTATCGGCGGAAGAACAGTAACAACAACTGTCTCTCCAAATGGTGAAGTTAAGGTTGTTGTTAAAGAGTGCTCAGCATCAATAGCATAACTATAATAATTTCAATCCAGTAAACCATCGATAACTAGTATCAATGGCTAGGATTAAAATCTCAGCTCTATATTCGGCTGAACTAGAGGAAAATTATCTGTTAACTTAAGTATCAGCCGAAGAAATTTATGCTATGCTGGGAGACGCTGCTGAAGAGGTGTTTTACCCACTAAATACCTAATTAGGTATCAAATAATCCTCTGGTATCTATCAGAGGATTATTTGATTAATTCAGCTACTTCTCCATAGACACTACCGAACTAGGTTAGTGTTTAAACAGTGTTTAAGCAATGTTTAACCAACTAGTAGCAAAGAAATTATTGTTATTATTCCAAAGTTCAACTATATCAGACTTATTATCACCATTTAAATCGGTAACTAAGTAATCAGTATCATTTCGAAAGTCCCCTACTTGTGTATTACTGCCCAGGCTAAATCCTCCGCTACCATTACTAATCCAAGTGGCAGCAAAGAAATTATTGTTATCATTCCAAACCTCGATTAGATCAGAGTCACCATCCCCATTTACGTCAGCGACTAAGTAATCAGTATCATCTCGAAATTCTCCTACTTGTGTATTACTGCCCAGGCTAAATCCACCGCTACCATTACTAATCCAAGTGGCAGCAAAGAAATTATTGTTATTATTCCAAACCTCGATTAGATCAGAGTCACCATCCCCATTTACGTCAGCGACTAAGTAATCAGTATCATCTCGAAAGTCTCCTACTTGTGTATTACTGCCCAGGCTAAATCCACCGCTACCATTACTAATCCAAGTGGCAGCAAAGAAATTATTGTTATTATTCCAAACCTCGATTAGATCAGAGTCACCATCCCCATTTACATCAGCGACTAAGTAGTCAGTATCGTTTCGAAAGTCCCCTACTTCTGTATTACTGCCCAGGCTAAATCCACCGCTACCATTACTAATCCAAGTCGCCGCAAAAAACTTATTGTTATTATTCCAAAGTTCAACGAGATCAGAGTCACCATCCCCATTTACATCAGCGACTAAGTAGTCAGTATCGTTTCGAAAGTCCCCTACTTCTGTATTACTGCCGAGGTTAAATCCTCCGCTACCATTACTAATCCAAGTCGCCGCAAAGAACTTATTGTTATTATTCCAAAGTTCAACGAGATCAGATTCACCATCCCCATTTACATCAGCGACTAAGTAGTCAGTATCGTTTCGAAAGTCCCCTACTGCTGTATTATTGCCGAGGTTAAATCCTCCGCTACCATTACTAATCCAAGTGGCAGCAAAAAACTTATTGTTATTATTCCAAAGTTCAACGAGATCAGATTCACCATCCCCATTTACATCAGCGACTAAGTAGTCAGTATCGTTTCGAAAGTCCCCTACTTGAGTTGTTGAACCTAGAGCAAACATGGAAGAGGAGGTAGTGTTGAGCAATACTGAGACGTTGTTGGAGCCAGAGTTGGCCGTCGCAATGTCTGGTTTACCATCGCCGTTGAAATCCCCTACGGTGATGGAAGAGGGATTACTGCCCACATCAAACTGACCAGAAGGGGTAAAGCCTCCTGCACCATTCCCTAATAGCAGTGAGACTTGATCATCACTTGCTGCAGCAATGTCCAAGTTGCCATCACTATTGAAATCCCCCACGGCGACTTCAGAACCTCCACCCGTTGTAAATGGCATGGGAGAACCAAAGCTACCATTTCCATTCCCCAACAACACTGCGATTTCGTTCTCAGCACCAGAACCACTTCCTATCACTAAGTCCAGATTGCCATCTTTGTTGAAGTCTCCCACAGCATCAGGAGCAGCAAAAGACACACCTGTTGGAATCGATATACTAGGCTGAAAGGTTGTTGTCCCGTTCCCTAACAGCAGCGAGACTTCGTTACTGCCACTTCCTGTCACTATATCCAGGTTACCATCGTTGTTGAAGTCCCCCACAGAGGTAGAAAATCCACTAACCCCGGTTGTAACGTCGTTAGTAAATGGAAAGCTCCCCGTCCCATTTCCGAACAACACCGAGACTATACCTGGTGAGGAAAATCTTCCTACGGC
Organism: Moorena sp. SIO2C4; assembly: GCF_010672485.1. Classification (NCBI taxonomy): domain Bacteria; kingdom Bacillati; phylum Cyanobacteriota; class Cyanophyceae; order Coleofasciculales; family Coleofasciculaceae; genus Moorena; species Moorena sp. SIO2C4. Next base: position 3,290 of record NZ_JAAHGN010000773.1, read on the forward strand.
TATATCCAAATTTTGATCGCGGTTGAAGTCCCCCACGGCCACGGATAGAGGAATATCCCCTTCGTTGACTTGGGTGGCAGAACCAAAGGTGCCATTGCCATTTCCTAGCAAGACTGAGACCGTGTTATCCGTAGAGGATGTAAAAGGAGTACCAAAGTCTGCGGTCACCAAATCCAGGTTACCATCTTTGTTGAAGTCTCCCACAGCAATGTCAACGGGCAAATTTCCTACGGCAAAGTTCCCACTTAAGCTATAGCTTCCTGCGCCATTATTTAACAGCACCGAGACGTTATCAGAGTCTGAGTTAGCTGTTACCAAATCCAAATCACCATCACCATCAAAGTCTCCGGTGGCAATAGCAGCAGGACTATAGTTATTTTAAATAAGGAGGAGACACTAAGAAGCACAA
>NZ_JAAHGN010000774.1:0-3697 GCF_010672485.1 Moorena sp. SIO2C4
TGGGGCTGTGTGCGGAACTTGTTTCCGCACACAGCCCCTCCCCATGAGCGACTGCATCAAGACAGTGACCAGCAAAAAAGGAACAGAAATTACAATGGCTCAGATGTATTACGATACCGACGCTAACCTAGACCTACTGGCGGATAAAACTATAGCTATTATCGGCTATGGTTCTCAAGGTCACGCCCACGCCCTTAATCTTAAAGAGAGTGGTATTAATGTGATCGTGGGACTTTATCCAGGTAGTAAGTCTAAGGCCAAAGCTGAAGAAGCAGGCTTAACCGTCCACACAGTGGCTGATGCTGCTAAAGCGGCTGACTTGGTGATGATCCTGCTGCCGGATGAAGTCCAAAAAACCATTTATCAGACAGAAATTGAGCCAAATCTGACCGAGGGTAATGTGATTGCCTTTGCCCACGGCTTCAATATTCATTTTGGTCAAATTGTTCCCCCAGAATTCATAGATGTGATCATGGTTGCTCCAAAAGGTCCAGGACATTTGGTGCGGCGCACCTATGAACAGGGAGAAGGGGTACCTTGTCTATTTGCTGTTTACCAGGATGCCACAGGTCAAGCACGCGATCGCGCCATGGCTTACGCCAAAGGAATTGGTGGTACCCGTGCCGGTATTCTTGAAACTACCTTCCGGGAAGAAACAGAAACTGACTTGTTTGGCGAGCAAGTTGTATTGTGTGGCGGCTTGAGTGAATTGATTAAATCGGGATTTGAAACCCTAGTCGCTGCTGGTTATCAACCAGAATTGGCCTATTTTGAATGCCTTCATGAAGTCAAATTGATTGTTGACCTAGTCGTCGAAGGTGGTTTAGCTAACATGCGCGATAGCATCTCCAACACTGCTGAATATGGTGACTATACCCGTGGGCCCAGGATTGTTACTGATGAAACTCGCGCCGAGATGCGTAAAATCCTCAAAGAAATTCAATCAGGTCAATTCGCCCGTGAATTTGTCTTGGAAAATCAGGGAGGTAAACCGGTCTTCACTGCTATGCGCCGTCAGAATAAAGAACATCCCGTCGAGGAAGTTGGTAAAGACTTACGCGCTATGTTCAGCTGGTTGAAAAAAGTCTAAGCATTCTTGACCGTTTACGATTAACCTCTTAAATTAGGACTTAATTATAATCAGGACTTACGTCATAACTATACTGGTCGGATCGGTAAATATATCATCTTACTACTTATAGTATTTAAACTCAAGTTTGGCGTAAGTCCTGTAAATTTCAGATTTTATCTGATACAGTAGGACGATTATGAATCCAGGGGTTTGCAGCTTCCAACTGAGCCGCTAATGCCAATAGTCTTGCTTCTGATGCTGGAGGTCCCACTAACTGAATTCCTACAGGTAAGCCCTTCTCATCAAAACCAGCAGGAATTGCGATCGCAGGAAGTCCAGTAGCATTAAATGGTGGACACGGTCCAATCCAATTAATAATATTCTCCAAGGTTTCTTCATAACTCAAATCGTCCCACTCTCCTACCCGAATCGGTGGATGTAAATAAGTAGGTAACACTAGCACATCATAGTTGTTAAAGAATCCCACAATCTGACGCGCTATAATTTGTAGCTTAGTCACCGCTTGTAAGTATTCCCCAGCAGAACCCGATTGTTCAGCAATCCAGCGATTCATAGGACTTAAGGCTTCTAGGGGAATTCCTGCTGAAGTTATCCCAGCTTGCCATACTGTCTTAAACGGTTCTACTATGTCAGTGAAATCTGGACAACCCGGTTCAACCAGATGTCCCATCCCTTCGAGTCGCTGCACTGTTTCCACCACAATCTTTTCACATACAGCTGACGCTGCTCCCATCGGTTTAATCGATGTGGCAAAACTAATCCGCAAATTATCCAGTTGTTGATGGCTAGCCTCTAGAAAAGATATCTCTGGGTCAGGTAACCAGTAAGGGTCTCCAGTAATATAGCCAGACATCACATCCAGTAAAGCAGCTGCATCAGCTACTGTCCGTGCCATCGGACCAATACTAGCAATACCACTTTGAAAGTCTCCTACTGGAGCGTAAGAAATACGACCTCGTGCCGGTTTAATGGCCACCAAACCACAGCAAAAGGCTGGACCGCGCAGGGAACCCCCACCATCGGAACCTTGGGCAATGGGAGATAAACCAGCTGCTACTGCTGCAGCTGAACCACCGCTAGACCCCCCTGGTGTATAGTCCAGATTCCAGGGATTGCGAGCCGGTGGAAATCCTGGGGGTTCGGTATAGGGTAAGGAACCCAGTTCAGAAGTAGCAGTTTTACCTAAAATAATGAATCCAGCTTGCTTGATGCGGGTGATTACCCCATCATCATACTCAGCAATATTGTCTTTGAGGGCAGCAACACCAAAGCTACAAGGGAGTCCTTCTACAGCCCTGAGGTCTTTAATCGCAATCGGGACACCAAAAAATGGAGGAAGTTTAAAGGTATCAGTAGTTTGGGCAAGTTGTTCGGTTTTGGCTTTAGCATCCGCCAGTGCCATGTCAGACGCCACAGTGAAGTAACTCCCTAGTTGGGGATTTAATCCTTCGATCCGTTCCAGGTAGAGTTGGACTAATTCCAGCGGTGATATCTCACCCTTGCGGATCAGTTGGGATTGGTCTAGAGCTGGAGTAAACGCTAGGTCAACTTGATTCATAATGGTTGTTTCCCATAAAGGGATGCTAATTTCTTAAAAAAAAATGCCTAAGAGTATTGCTAGGCAAAACTTTTAGGCATTCAGATGCTAGTTAGTAAAAACTAAATTATTAAAATTTCAAAGCTATACAGAGTAGGAGTTTGAGAGACTTTTTGTTAAACGTTGCTTAAATTCAAGGGTAGTGCAGGTTAGGGGGTGAGCCCAGACCTTTGCTGTCTTGAGACTAATTTTATTTACAATCTATATATACCACTTAATTTTATAAATTGGTATAACACATCGTCAAACTCTGGTGATTTTTCAGAAGTGTCCCAAAATTACTAGCTAGGTTGCAGGTACCGAAGAGCCAAAATTTTTCGGTAACTTAGGAAGTATAGCACTTCACAGCCTCAACACACAAGATGCCTTCACCTTTTCCTGGGATGAATCCCTACCTGGAGACACCAGACTATTCACAAGTTCACAAGAGGTGCGACTCGTGGCGAATTTAATTCGCCAAGGTCAAACGCACCATTACGGTCTTGGGGGTTCCCCCCATGAACGATCAAGAAGTGGTATTTAGAAGTACGTAAAGTAGAAACTGGCAAAGTAATTACTGTCATCGAAATTCTTTCTCCTAAAAACAAACGGTCTAAGGCCGTAGGCCACGCTACGCGATCATAAGGGCGCAGCACTTATGAAACCAAACGGCAAAAAATATTAGATAGCTTAACCCATTTAGTGTAAATTGATTTACTGCGTCAAGGAAAACCGATGGCTATGAATAATCAAACCTTCCAGAGCCACTATCGCATCGTGTTCAGCCGCTATCAAGACCGTCCCCAAGCGGATTTATATCCTTTCAATCTCTCCCAAGCAATCCCTTCCTTTCCTTTACCTCTCCAACCAGATGATTGACCATAGGTCACGCTACGCGATCGATAAACTACGGTTAATTTACAACAATTATTACATAGCATTTACGACCAAGGGAGTTATGACTTAGCGATTGATTATAGTCAAGATCCGCCACCACCTTTATCGACCGCAGATGCAACTTGGGTAAA
>NZ_JAAHGN010000775.1:0-3695 GCF_010672485.1 Moorena sp. SIO2C4
TATCTTCCCGAGTATAGTCCTGATTATAACTTAATTGAATTGGTTTGGCATTCAGCAAAAGAATATATTGCCAATCGAGTTTTCAAATCAATTGAAGAATTAGAATGTTTGTTAAATCATCTTTTAAATGAAGGAGGGTTAATTATAAAATGGGGACGAAAAATAAAAAACAAAGGCAATGCTGTTATCACAGTTTAAATGCGCAACAGCTTAACAAACTATCCTCCGATTGAGGAGCTTTGAGTCAGGAGTAATATTAATTTATTTTACAGTAATTTTTAAGATAAATTAGTCCTTGACTACTCACAAAACTCTTGATATAATTCCTCAGTATTAGTTTTCCAACTATCTAAGTCCCCAAACACCGAAATCACTCGTACCACATCTAGGAAAAGATCGCGATCAGCAAAGTAACTCGCATGCTGATATCGAAACTGCTCAGCTGGCAATTCAGCTTGGATAATCTGATACGCTTCACCACCCATAACTTGAAAGGGAATAGTTTCGGTATCTGTAATTAGTTGTCCATTATTATCCGTTGTGTTGTACTCTACCCAGTAATAATATTCTTTACCTCGTTGAAGTGGCTGACCTTTACCATCAGCATTGTACATAACACTAGTCTGATTATCGTTTACCTGATAAGACCATAACGCTTGTCCATTGCGAGAGGAACGAACTTGAATGATATTAACACTTCCTTCCCAAGCAAATAGAGGTTGGTCACTCCAGGTGCGATAGGCAGCAATATTAGGGGAAATTGAACAAAACTCTCCATGGGTACCTGCTTCATCCTTCTTCCTACGAAAAATATCTCGGATCTTAGCCCATACAGATTGTGTTTCCTGTTTGGTTTGACTCACTGCTTTCGGTACTTGATTCCCTTGACTGGTAAACGAAGCTGCAATTGATACTGATGAGGTCGGACAACTAATACTCATCGTTCCAGTAATTAGCAGTAGATAAAAGACTCTAATTAATCGATACATAGGATTTAAATGTTAAAGGCTTGCCGGAAATTAAATTAATAATTACCAATTAATAATTAACTAAATAATATAAAACCAGAGTATAATTGATGGTAAAGCTATAGGCATTAAAAGAGAAGCTGAGATATAAGCCTGTAGTCCGATTATTCCATAGACCGCTGTAGCACCAAATAATATCAATATTGATTGCTGTCGTTCTTGAGGCTTTTGCTGGAGCAGTAGCAGCATTGTTCCTTTTCCTGACAATGCTGCTAATAGAATCATCCAGCTGTCGGGAATTAATTTTATTGTATGCTGCGATAAAAAATGGTGAACCATGTAAGCATGGGCTTCACCTCCGGTAAATACCTTGGGACAAGTATCTGGTGGCTTTCTGGTTCGATTCAGTGGATTACACCAATATTCAATAGCTAGAGGTAGAGAAAAATTATCCTCGGCTTCATCATATCCCCCAGAGGCAATGATAACCACTTGCTGCTCAATGTTAGAAAAGTCACTTTTGAGGAATTCCCAAGCAGGCTTGTGCTCATAAGCCTGTTCTGGAGGAATAGAAAAGTCAATAATATAGCGCATCCCTAACGGTAGATTCTTTGGTTTAACAGATGCGTTCGCGTAGCGTGGCCTACGGCCAATCGCTAAAGGTAGATTCTTTGGTTTAACGGATGCGTTCGCGTAGCGTGGCCTACGGCCAATCGCATTATCCTGGCTACTGACTTGCTGAAGATACTGACTAACTTGCTGCTGAAAGTTGGTGGTACTTTCAAAATTAGGATTTAATCCTATCCCGTGGTTTGGCTGTTGGTGCAACTGGTGTGATAGAGCCAGTAGATAGGCAAAAGGACATGACTTGTTGCAGGTGGCATCCTGCGGGAGTTCCATATCCCAACGGAAAAAAGTAATATCCCCTTGTAGACTCCATTTAGGGCTAGCAATTTTCGGAAACACCTTGCGATTTTTATCCTGATTGACCCCAAAGACAAACCAGGTATCCTGTTGACTAACAGCGGATTGAATCGCACTAGCCAGTTTTTCCTCTCTCGGTTCTTGGGTATGGAGCAGATAATCAATTCCAATTACCTTAGCGCCTGAGTTCGAGAGTTGTCTGACTAATTTGCCAAGGTATTCCCGTTCCATCGGCTGGGTTTTAAAGCCTTTAATCTCCAGTTGCGCCTGATTGATTGAGTCTTGATCAATAGCAATTAACAGTACAGAGCGTGGCTTCGCGGAGGATAACCCCTCCCGAGGAAACTGGTTTGTGCTATCGCGATAGACAGCTTGAAGAAACGTTCGCCCATCTAGCAACATGTCTTGTACAGGAACCATAGCGCTAACTAAAAGCACACTAGCTAATGCGATCGCTTCTTTTGGTTTAGGTAGCCACTGCTGAAGTAGTTTCTGGTAACCCCAAGGCTCAATCCGAAATGGCTTAGCACCATAGGGACTAAAAAACGAAGGAATCAGGTAAGCTGATGGATAGACAAATTTTTCACTTACCTGTAAATTGCGACAAGCTGCCAGCATTGCTTCCTGGACATCCTGATCCTGAGCTAAGCTGCTGCAAAATTCTTTGAGAAATACATGAGCAACATTATCATGAACTTCCTCCCGCATGATCACCACTTGCAATCCTAAATCAGCCAACCGATTCGCTATTTTTAGACCATTACAGGAGTTAAAGACGCACAACTGAAGTCCCTGATTTTTAGCAGTAGTTAGGTATTCCTTTATTTCACTGATAGATACCAACTGCTCTGGCGCGATCGCTAATTTTCCATCAGTAACTTTTGTTTCATCACTATGACCCATAAAAAATAGAGCATCCCACCCCCTTTCATCGGTTATTTCTGCCGCCAGTGCTGCTTTAAGATTCACCCCATCTTCTTGGTGTTGCCAGTCAAAGAACTCTACTTGAGCAACTCCTTTGAGCAACTTAAGAGCCTGCTTATCTTTCTCCAAATTCAGATCTGTATTATCCCCCAAAATCGCTAAAATCCGAGGTTTCCCATGGCGCATATTATCTAGCGCTATTGTTTCTCCCTGAGTAGTCATCGGAATCCTGGTAATCCGAATTCTCCCACTGGGGATATCCTCTGGAAGCAACTGCCATGCTTCCCAAGGAAGCCGTGCCAATTCCACAGAATCGCAGGCTATAAAAATAGCTACTTCTCGATAGGCTTCTGCTGTCTTCTTTGACTGTGATTCCTTTCTAGCAATAGTGAAAATTTGATGTTGAATTGTTTCTCGAATAGTCTGTAATTGACCTAACCACCGTTGAAAGACATCCAGAAATATCTCTTTTGCTTCTTCTAATTCATGTCCCAAGTCATCGACTAATGGTGTGATGGCACCACTGGATAATTCTCTTGCTCGCAATTTCGGGTAAAACTGGAGGTAAAGGTATCGCCACTCCTCATAACAGTCTATTACTTTAGCTGGATAGTCCAACTTTGCGGATACTTCCTGTCCGTGATTACCCCGTAAATAAAACAGACAGGATGAATCAGCTTGCCAAACATTTAGTCTAAAACTACTTTGATGATTAGTTGTCAATCGCTTCGCTCCAATTCAAAATTATCAATTAAAAATTAAAAAAAATACTACAAATGAAGTCGGGGGCTTGAAACATCGCTTCGCTCCAATTTAAAAATGGTAATTTGTTACTTTTTTATTCCCCCTACTCCCTACTCCCTACTACCTACTCCCTCA
>NZ_JAAHGN010000776.1:0-3685 GCF_010672485.1 Moorena sp. SIO2C4
TCAATTTTGCACCTGTAAGCAGATAATCCGGCAATTTTACTTCCCTTTTCCACTCTTCAGCCGCCGCCTCAATCTTACGGGCTATTCTCATCCCATCCCGGTTTTCACTTATCCAACTCCGCAACAGACTCCAATGACGAATCAAGGCTTCATGAGCCACATCCACCACTGCTACTGTCTTTGTTCCTTCTCCTTTACCTACCATTTCAGTGGTAACAACTAGCTTTTCATCGGCCAATTTCTGAACTACGGTATCAATAAGTTCTTCGCTGTAGCGCTGATTTACTAAATTTGGTTTAAATACTCGTCTGCGAGTATCTTCTGTCCCTTCTCCCAACTGAGTCAGTGCTAGAAAAATATGCCGTACTGCTGTTTGTTCTTGTTCAGAAAATAGTTCATACACTTCAGTCGCCCGTTGACGCAAAGTACCCATCACACCACCCAATTTGACATAGGTGTTGAGCCGCAAACAGTTATCAGTGCTTTCTTCCCACAGTCGTGTCAGGGTATATTGCAGTAATGGCAGATATCCTGGTGCATCCGCTACATCTGTCAGTATTTCTTTCACCAGTTCTGGCTCTATCTCCAAATCTACCTGTTTGGCTGGTTCTGCAATTGCCTGTTTTAACTCCTCTGGTGACATGGGCATCACAGCAATTCCATGTTCTTGAATCTGTTGTGCCAATCCGCTATAGTCCTGTTCAAGACATTTACCAAAAAAGTCTGCCCGCATTGTCAATACCAAGCAGAGTTTATCCCCGGTTTTAGGTAAAGCTCCTAATAAGCATTCAAAAAACTGCTGCCTTTCTGAGCTATACTGACACAAGGTAAAGGCTTCTTCAAACTGATCAACTACCAGTATTAGCCGCTGGGTATCGGTCACAGCGATTAATTGTCTCAACCCTTCAGAACCCTTTTGGATCAAATCCTCGGCTTGAGCTAATTGATTTGCCCGTTCGATATCAGATAACCCAGAATCTACAAAGGTTAGTGCTAAAGAATTGAGGGGGTGTTCACCGGGTTGAAAGATTTTTATCTGCCAACTTTCACTACCAGATAACCTTTGTCCCAGTTGTAACTGATACAATAATCCCGCCCTAACTACACTGGATTTCCCACTACCAGACGCTCCCAAGACAGCGAGAAAATTACCAACACGCACCTTTTCCAACAATTGGTCTGTTAAGGCAGTACGACCGTAGAAATACCTGGCATCTTCTTCCGTACAATCAAAATAAGCCAAACCCTTATAAGGACAGATACTTTTTGCTGATGCAGCTGACTGTTTTGTTGCTGCTGTCCACCTGCGAGTCAGATTAATCGGTTCACCAGAATTACTAAAAATAGGACGCTGGGGAAAAGCATTCCGTTGTTGAGTTAGTAAATCAACTAAGGTATAGTTAGTTACCCATCGCTCTTGGCTTGGTTCCAATCCTAGGATCAGTGCTGAGGTGAGAACACTATGATTACTACCAATTTCCTCATAGGCGAGTTCAAAGGCACGAGAAGCAGCAATAAAACACCGGTCTCTGCCTTTACCCCGCTCTCCGGGGTCTGCTTCTGCTACATTTAGCACTTCCCCGGCATAACAGCAATCTAAAATAATAATCTGCTGCCTTACTTCACTGTCTTGTAACAGTCGCCGTAGCCATTGTAAGGATAAACCCCAAGAACCCATGTCTGGGTTAACATCACTAGTTGCCAAAAACCCTTCTTGTATGCCTTTGCTTTTTCGTAAACCATGCCCAGAAAAATAGAGTAGTGCTGTATCTGGGGGTTTCCCATTTGGTTTGAACAATTGTACTATGGCGTCTTCTAACTGAGTCAGAGTGACTTTGGTTTTTTTACCAACGCGAATGGTATTATTATGTTTATCCTTAACCGCCGGAAGTCGTGTTACCTTAAAGTCTCCATACTTCTCTAGTAATTGGGCTACAGCTTCTGCATCCTGCCCAGGTGCCGTTAAATTATTGAGGCGTTCATAGCTGTAGGTACTAATTCCTATTACTAAGGCATTCCGACTCATAAAAACCAGCTTTCTTTAGATAAATAGGTGATTAAGAGGAATACAATTATGTTATCAGTCTTGCTGGGAAATAGTTTAGTAAATATTATATTATGACACAATTAACGCAAATTCAGCTAGAGGATGGCACAATTATTTATGTTGAAGCTACAGAAGATTTAGACATTCCTACGGTAAGCAGCCCAGATAACCAAGACGAAGAGGAAGAGGAAGAAGAAGCCCTTACTGACAAGGGCATGAGTTCTCCTGAAAGGCTACGACAGCAAATAATACAGCACGCTCAACTCATTGAAGGGACGATCCGGGCTTACACTATTATTGGTTTAAATGCCTTCAAGAAAAAGCCAATACCTAACGTTAAAAAAGTTACCTTAGAATTTGGGATTGAATTAGGGGGAGAGGCGGGGATTCCTTATGTCACCAAGGGGACGGCTAAAAGTAATCTTAAAATAACAGTAGAATGTGAGCTTTCTAAGCCAGTTGAAGATAAAACCTAGTTAAGACGAATCTAGCAATTATGTCAGCATTTAGCGCTCAACTAAGGGGCATCGAAAAAGCCATTTACGATAACGCTACCAATTCCCATGGAAAGAAAATGTGAACTTGAATCTCCGGTAAGAACCGTTAACGGCATTAAAATAACAGTCAGCTATTTATAAACACAATCGCATCCAGTCCGCATCGATGCTGAATATCCGTACTCATTTCGTGTTAGTCAACTAATAATATTGAACAAAACGATAGCTGTATCCAGCAAGGATTTCAAACAAATCATGATTTCCAAAAGCTAGGCGAAGGCTAATTTCCTGTCTCTCCCAAAACTGCGGTAACAGGCTGAATTTTAGGCTTTAGCGGCTGATTTTCCATTCATCCAGCACTCAAACCAAAAACCCCCCTCCTAAAATCCCAACTTCTGCACCGCCCTACGCTTAACCTCCTCACCCCGTATATCATACTTAGCGGTAGTCACAGGGGAAGCATGGCCAGCTAACTTTTGTACCGTCACAATATCAATCCCAGCATCAAGCAAATCAGAGCAAAAGGTCCTGGGAAAATCATGGGGACTAAAGGACTCGACCCCAGCCTGTTTAGCTCGTTTCTGCAAAATCAACAACACGGCCTGGGGGGTCATTTTTCTGTACTGTATCTGCCCCCCTTTGCGTATGGGGCACAACAGCGCCCCTGGTTGATTGCCTCTTGTGGTCAACCAATCATTTACAAAAGCGATGCTCTTCAGAGCCGCTCCGCGAACGCACTTTCCGGTAAATAAACCCTCCTATCCTTACCCCCCTTTAGCCTAACAGAATGTATCTTTTTGTAACTTATAGACTGAAATTATTACCCAAAAAACATGTCACCCCCCTAGGTAGTATTACTATGATTAACTAGAGACAAATTAGGGAACTAACAATGAGCAACATCTACGTATTTCATCAGGGGCGAGGAGATAGTGGCTGGCTCTGGTATAACGTTTTTGATGGCAATGAATGGGTTGGAGACCAACAAGTTCCTAAAACTGGGATGACAGGAGATCCATCAGCAGTAGTATACAATGACCTTCTCTATGTATTCCACCAAGGACGAGGAGATAGTGGTTGGCTCTGGTATAACGTTTTTGATGGCAATGAGTGGGCTGGAGATCAAGAAGTTCCTAAGACC
>NZ_JAAHGN010000777.1:0-3680 GCF_010672485.1 Moorena sp. SIO2C4
GCCCCGACCCACCGGAACAATACAATGAGTTCTATTTTTTAGGCACGTAAGTGGCTGACTTGCCCAGCATTTAAGGCCGTAGGCCACGCTACGCGAACGGCTTTGTTTATCAGTACATATATTATAGCAATTTTATAATACCCTGTGCAAAATTCATCCCACACCTATGCTACGCATTAGGTGTGGGGCTTCTTTTGCCGGACAGCTAAAGTTTTTTTTTAAATACTATGATGTCAAATCATATCATGTCCAGGGTAAGCGCAAGAAAAAATTGCCCATAATGTGCATTGGCTGGATATCGGTTGATCGTGGCTCGAAGATTAGTCGATATCTTACTATCTTCGATAACCTCAACATCACCACCGAGTAACAACAGGTTATCAACCGCCAGCTTCTCCAACTTAGCTTGACTGGTAATATTACCGGGAATTTGATTAAAGAAAAACACATTAGGATTAACGGTCAACAATGGGGAAGGAGGCTCTGGATTAGAGGCACTAAACACTCCTTGATTTCCAAAGCCAATCCCATCAGCAGTAGTGCCCACAAATGAACCCGATACATCCAGCTTGGCATTATTACCAAAGAAAATCCCATTGGGATTAATCAAGAACAAATTTGCTCCACCATCGACACCCAAGGTGCCAAAAATATTAGAGGGATTCGCACCAGTTACCCGAGACAGAATATTTTCAATGCCAGCTGGATTAGCAAAATAAACCCTTTGCCCATCTCCGACATTAAACTCTAGGAAACTGTGGAACAAATTGATATCCCGGATTGATCCTCCTTTAATTAGATCAACAATTTCTCCATTTACCTGACCCGAGCTTTGGTGAAACAAAGACCTTTCGGCTGCTGGTAAAGTAGTATCAGGAGTAATCTGAGCATTAGCTGGCTTTACTGAAAATGCGTACGCTCCACTAATGGCTAAGCATAGCGCTAAACCTAACTGAGTGTTATAATTTTTCCAGACATATAATGCCATTGCTTAGATTTCTCCTGATCCTGGGTAGAGTGTTTTTACTGCACTTAAGGTTAATCAATGTCTTGCCATCAATTAACCTAATTTTGATTAATCTAATTTTGATTAACCTACTGACAACTGATCAGTCGGATTGATAATGGCTTGAGGCTGTTATTTTCTGTCGAAAGAATAATTTCGGCTATTATACACTTATAGGTGGCAGCTCTTGATGTAAAGTTTTGTTAAATTAGGTTAATTATGTTAAATTAGGTTAACCAGTGCGACAGGTAATGCTTATCCGAAGAAGCGACTGATAAATAACATCCAATCACATCCAAAATTGCTGCAATTTCCAACAGCGAATCAATTGGGCTGAAACTCATAAAACTAGCGCTATAGTTATCCCCCGCCTAATCTGAGTAATTTTTATTAGCGCTATAGTTTAGGAATAGGATGCTAATAGCTAGCATCGCACGCTTATCGAAAATTGCTGAAATTTCCAACAGTGAATGAATTCGACTGAAGTTAATTAAGCTAGCGCTATCGTTCCGAAATTGCTGAAATTTGCGACAGTCAAGATTATCGAAAATTGCTAGAATTTACGATAGTAAAGGGTTTTCACCCTTTGTTGATTAAGCTAGCGCGTTCGCGTAGCGTCGGGCTTTGCCCGAATCACTATTATCCCAAATTGCTGGAATTTCCAACAGTCAACATTATCCAAAATTGTTGTAATTTCCGGCAGTCAAGGATTTTCATCGAAGTTGCTGTTGCTAGCACTATCGTGATTAGCCAAAATTGCTGAAATGTCCAACAGTAAAGGATTTTCACCCTTTGTTGATTAACCTAGCGCGTTCGCGTAGCGTCGGGCTTTGCCCGAATCGCTATTATCCCAAATTGCTGGAATTTCCAACAGTCAACATTATCCAAAATGGCTGAAATGTCCAACAGTAAAGGATTTTCACCCTTTGCTGATTAACCTAGCGCGTTCGCGTAGCGTCGGGCTTTGCCCGAATCGCTATTATCCCAAATTGCTGGAATTTCCAACAGTCAACATTATCCAAAATTGCTGAAATGTCCAATAGTAAAGGATTTTCACCCTTTGCTGATTAACCTAGCGCGTTCGCGTAGCGTCGGGCTTTGCCCGAATCGCTATTATCCAAAATTGTTGTAATTTTTGATAACTATCGCGCGTTGCTCAAGCTAACGCTATTGTGATTATCCCAAATTGCTGTAATTTCTGACAGTAAAGGATTTTCACGGCTTTGTTGCTGTTGCTAGTGCGATTGAAATGCAGTCACGCCACGCGATCGCGATCATCCCAAATTGTTAAAATTTACGATAGCAAACTAATTGGGCTAAAGCCTTAACTAGCGCTATAGTTATCCACAGCTTAAGCTTGCCAATGTGAATGATAGCGCGATCAACACAGCTGAAGGCGTACGCACGATCATCAAAAATTGCTGAAATATCCGACAGTCAACGAATTGGACTGAAAAAGTTATCCGAATTTACCTCATGTCATTAACCTATGCTTATTGATAATTACCCAGTCTTTAAAACTGATTATACCTCAAAATTTAGGACATAGTTGAGGGAAAAATAATTTAATTAAGGCAATCTATTAATCTGATACTTAGATATTAACTTAGATTGCTTAAAAAGTGGCTTAAAAAGCCTCCTTTGCCAGAGCCAACCCGTTACCAATGAAGCTAAACAGCTATAAATATTAAAACTTAGCAAAAAAGTTAATCCTAAATTTGCGCCTAATGCTAGGGTGAGATATATTATTTCGATACTATCAAGTTTATTAAACCTATTTTTACGCAGTTTGTAAAATACAAATCCAATCACAGCTAAGGCTACAGCTATAGTGGGAGTGATTACCAAATCCCCAGCTATAGCTACAGGTAAGGCAATAGAAAGACTTAGTATACCAGCAATTCCTAAATAGAATGGTCTATTACTCCTAAGAATACAGCGACGAAACAATGGATTACATCCTTCTTCAATTTGAATTCCTGGAAAAGGATGGTTTTCAATTCGACAACGACGGAAAGTAGGATTACTATTATTATTAATTTCCACTCCTAGACTAGTATTGCCATAGATGTCGCAGTCTTCTAGGGTTCCTAATCCATTGTCTGTAATCCCAATTCCGAAACTTTTACCATCATAAATACGGCAGCGACGGAGCGTGGTATTGCTACCTGTATCAATAGACACTCCTGAATAAGTATTGCCATAGATGTCGCAGTCTTCTAGGGTTCCTAATCCATTGTCTGTAATCCAAATTCCGTTTTGTTTATCATCATAAATACGACAGCGACGGAGCGTGGGATTGCTATCTTTATTGATATACACTCCTGAATAAGTATTACCATAGATGTCGCAGTCTTCTAGGATTCCTAATCCATTGTCTGTAATCCAAATTCCGAAACTTTTACCATCATAAATACGACAGTTACGGATAGTGGGATTGCTAGCTTCAGAGATAACCACTCCTAGACTATTATTGCCATAGATGTCGCAGTCCTCTATAGTTCCTAATCCATTGTTTCTAATCCCAATTCCGAAACTTTTACCATCATAAATACGACAGCAACGGATAGTGGGATTGCTAGCTTCATTGATATACACTCCTGTATCAGTATTGCCATAGATGTCGCAGTCTTCTAGGGTTCCTAATCCATTGTCTTGAATCCAAATTCCGTAA
>NZ_JAAHGN010000778.1:0-3670 GCF_010672485.1 Moorena sp. SIO2C4
GTTATAGCCATATCGTTAGCCACTGAAGCTTTAATATTTTCTTAAGAAGTTTGTTACAAATAGATACATTTTATTTTACAAAAAGTAACAAAAAGAGATGGCTTCTGAAAGAATTGGCTGCTTTATACCAAAAACCCATAGGGATCAACCAAAAAAACACACCAAAAGTGTATTTAGATACTGAATTTAGCCCGATTAACTTATGAAAAAGTATCAGTTCAGTGTTCTAAAAATCAAGGGAACAGCGGATCCCGTAACAGGGAATTGGGAATAGGCAAGAGCCAAGAGCCAAGAGCCAATAGGGAACAGGAATGCCCCCGACCTCCCGACCTCCCGACCTCCCGACCTCCCGACTCCCGACTCCCGACTCCCTTCTAAAACCTTGCTCTAAATTTGCCATTGCTTAGTAGCACAAAGACCACAGACATCCCAACGGTGGAGTTCTCCTGGTGGAGTCGGACACTGACACTGAGGACAAAGTGGTAAATTTTGCGATCGCATCTGCATCATCTTTGCCCAACGTTTAAACGCTGCTTGGGGTATGTGAGTTTTGTCACTCGTTGTGTCAGTACTTTTGTCAGTGGCTTGACTACTTTCTGTGTTTTCTGTGTGGTCTAACTGCTCACAAACCAGTGATGAAGACATTGGCAAGATGGTGCTAGGATGTCTATGGTTTGGGGTCAACTCAGATTTTGAATAGCCATTGCCCAAAACTTGTGTTTTATGCCACTGAGCCGGAGAAAAGTGGATGTCAACTAGGGGCTCAGACCAACCAGCATTAAGCCGTTTCAACAACATCCGGCGCTGAAATTTTAGTTCTTGTGCCCAAACAGAGCTAGACGTAGCCACATATAAGATATCCCTAGAGATAGCATAGGGTCTGGTATGATTAGCTATGTTCACTCCTACTATTTCAGACCAACACTTAATTAGGGATGACAAGCGTTGTATACCTTGCCACTCGGGCTGATTTGTAATCCTATCTAAGATCTGATTGAGTGATTTAAGCATATCGCCTTACTAGATAGCGTTTATCGCAGTAATGAGGTACAGTCTTCTTTGAATTTGATTTCCTGTATTGATGCAGCGCATCCCTATTATTTATTGTTTCTTACCTGTTCCCTGTTCCCAGATCCGCTGTTCCCTAAAATTCCGAAATTGTGTACCTCATAGCTATGAGAATTGCTATAATTAGTTAATTTGACAATAGTTTTGATTGCTTCAGGACTTACGTCCCAGCGTTGAAGCCTTTGCCACGCTAGAAGCTTGTGTCACACTGGCCAAAAACTAGCTTATAGTTAGTAGGGTGACCCTAAAGATAGAATGGCTAGCGTTAAGTCCTGTTGCTTGTTCTGTAGCACAAACGACCGATAGAGTCCGCCATGAGCCAAAACTCCTCAGTTAATTCTTCCCCTAGCTCGACCGGTAACTACAAACTCAACTCAGTTTTACAAGCTGCTCTGAGTAGCCTTGATGTACAACTAGAGGAAGAATTAGCGCGCTACCGACGTCGAAGAGTAGGACGCCCAGTAATGACTAACCGTGGTCTTGGTCGTAACCGGGTCCGTAAACCCCTAGAGTTAATTTCTGTCGGTGAGGTAAAACAGAAACCCTCACCATCACCGACAAACCAGACCATCTCTCGACTAAACCAGCCATCAACCATTGCACTGCCAAACCTAACCACCAAGGCGACAACTTCTCAGAAACAACCACAACAGCCATTGGTTGAGGAGACTGAATCCCTAGATTCCCTCTCATCACAGTCCCCGAAACCTACTCAGCCACCAGTTGTATCCCAGTATAATAATGGTGACAGTGCTAGCCTAGGAATTCAGAAAGAGGCTACGGAGCAACTTAACCCTCCTGAAAAATTGCCTGAAGACTCAGGTAGTTTGATCAAGTTAGGGGCTAACCAAACCCAGCCAGAAGATTATCTCGAATCATCAGAAAAACTACTACAGAGTCTGGCAGAAGATGAAGAAGAATTTGACAACCAAAAGCAGGTGTCTTACCAACTGCTGACTCCGTTAAATGTCGGTTTCATGGTACTTTTGCTGTTGTTAAGCGCTACCCTACCCTATATCTTCTCCAATCCATCGGTGTTAAGTAATCTGGATCTGTCACGGCTGATCAGCTTCATCATCCCCAAGATCTCCAAAACCCCTCAGCAAATTAAACCACATAAACCACAACAGACTGAGTCGATTCCCCATTCTCCCCTACAGGGTGGACCTAATTTGGCTTCTGAGGAATTTGTAGACTTGAACTTACATACCCTTTCTCAAGTGGAAGCTACTCCAGGACCGCAGCAAAAACCTTTTTATACAAAAGATGTTCCTTTACCTAAGGTGGTTGAATCAGCTCCTAAGGTGGTAACTAGACCGATGCCTCCTAAAGGGTCTTCCTTATCTTCAGTACTTTTGCCTTCTGTTCAACCACTGCAAAAGGTTCCCTTGTCATCATTACCAACCACCTCAGGCTCTTTAGTACCCCCAGAAAGACGGGTACAGTCAGGATTACTTAAGCCAGCTATCTCTGAAACACTCCAGAATCAAGCCGCATCTCTAAGAACAGTGGTAGAGGAGTCTTTACCTGCTCGCGATCCTTTCTACTATGTGCTGATCAACTACGATGGTAAACGTTCCCTACAGCAAGCTAGGACAATTGTTGCTGATGCCTATGTGCGCAAATTATCTCAAGGTACCCGGATTCAGATGGGAGCTTTCAAATTTGAACATGAAGCACAAGGTTTGGTCGGAAAACTCCAGCAACAGGGAATTTCTGCTTCGATTTATCATCCTTAGTTAAGTTGAAACTGTCAAGTGTCAAGTTCAATCTTAATGACATCAGTTTTCATTCCCTAAGCCCTGATCATGTATGGAAAGCTGCCATGGGATTATTAGATCGTATGTTTAGAATAATTCGCGCTAGCCTTAATAGTCTGATTAGCCAAGCTGAAGATCCTGAGAAAATCCTGGAACAGGCTGTCGATGATATGCAGCAGGATTTGATTCAAATGCGGCAGGCTGTAGCTCAAGCGATCGCTACCCAAAAACGCACGGAACGACAAGCCTCCCAGGCTCAAGCCGCTGCTGAGCAATGGTACCGTCGCGCTCAGTTAGCCTTGTCAGCAGGAGACGACCAGTTGGCACGGGATGCCCTGACACGGCGGAAATCTCATCAACAGACTGTCACAACCATGAAAGCTCAGCTTTCCCAGCAAGCTGAGCTTGTTTCCAAGCTTAAGGAAGATCTCCGTACCCTAGAGCCGAAAATCTCAGAGGCCAAAACTAAAAAGAACTTGTATATTGCTCGGGCTCAATCAGCTAAGGCATCCATGAAAATTAATGAGATGCTGGGTAATGTGGGTAACAGTAGTGCCTTGAGCGCTTTTGAACAGATGGAAGAAAAGGTAATGCAGCTTGAAGCCCGGTCTGAGGCAATGGCTGAATTAGGCGGCAATCAACTGGATAAAAAATTTGCTGCTCTCGAAGGTAACTATGATGTGGAAGCTGAGTTAGCCGCCATGAAGGCTAATCTGATTAAAGGAACCGAAACTCCTCAATTACCCTCAACTCAGACATAATAACCGAAAAATCCGGAAAAATTGGATAAATAGCCGGAAAAAGTAAGTAGTTTCCACATGGTCACCTCAATTGCACCTTGA
>NZ_JAAHGN010000779.1:0-3668 GCF_010672485.1 Moorena sp. SIO2C4
TATTAGCAGGAAATCGTTTAATTCCTTGTTAGGGTATGCATTAACTAACTATTTGGAACTAAATTGGCTGGGTGAAGTCTAATTCACCCAGCCATATTTTTGTGGGTTTTGTCCTGAGTACTGAGTAGCGAGTGCTGCTTAATATAAATCAGTTCCTGTCATTTCTTATTCAGAAATCAATGAACTTGGCAACTCAGGACTTTTCTATTTAATTTTTATGTTTAGAGTGAATTACCACCATTGCTTCCCACCTATAGGTAGACTAGTGGATCTAGTAGTGACCTGCTTTGCAGGGATTTTTCCTTAACTAGATTGAACTAGATTATTTCAAAACGTAGATGGTTTTTCCTACTGGGTTTCACTTTTTGATACTAACAGATTAACCGCACTGAAAAGTGCAGTGGTGGGCTACATTTTCCCCATGAATGTGGGGAGTTTTGCCTCCCGATTTCCTATAATTATCTGGACAAAGCGTTAAGCAATATCAAAACGATTAGACTGCACTGACAGGGGCTGAGGTTGTGCCATTAGCTGACATATGCTGTTCGATCACTTTCTGAAAAGCCGCTTCATAGCCATCAACCATCTTGGGAACGCTGAAAGTCTCTTCCACATACTTACGGCACTCTTCCCGAGACAGTTTAAGAGCCTCTGGAATGGCAGCGTTTATATCCTCAACATTGGCACAGATTATGCCAGTTCTCTTGTCGGCCACCACTTCCGGTACAGAGCCAAAGTTCGTGGCAATCACTGGAGTCCCAACACACATTGACTCAATCATCACCAAACCAAAAGGTTCGGGCCAGGTAATCGGAAAGACGGTCAGGCTGGCTTTGGATAATAATTCCACCTTCTCTTCGTGGCTGACTTCACCCAAGTATTGAATTTGTTTACCGTCGATTTCCGGAGCAATTTCTTGTTCGAAGAATTCCCGGTCAACTACATCAACCTTGCCCGCCATTTTCAAGTTCCAGCCAGTTTCACGGGCAATTCTGATCGCATGATGAGGTCCTTTCTCCTTTGACAAACGACCCAAAAACCCTAAGTAGGGGGGGTCATCGGCTGGTTTTGGATTGAACGGATAATCCTCTATTTTAACACCATTGTAAACGGTGGCAACGTAATTCATCTCTGGTCCGGATGACCGCTGATGATTACTGATGCTAATATGGGGTATGTGGCTGTATCGCGCATAAGCCTTGCTAATATCATGGCCGAAGCGACCATGCATGGTATGAACCACAGGGGTCTTGTACATGTCAATCACCGGAAAGGTAATCATCCCTGTGTGAAAGTGAATTAGGTCAAACTCATCAGCCACCTCGCCAATCTGAGCCAGTTGCAGTAGTTCGTAAACTATTGGTGCCTCTACGGAGGGGTCAAGGCGCAAAGCCTGAGGAGCCACAGACTTTAGTTTAGCCTTAGTGATGGAATCTCCAGACGCAAATAGGGTGACATCGTGACCGCGACGAACTAATTCATCAGTGAGTTGGCTCACAACTAGTTCGATCCCACCATAGCCTGGTGGGGGAACTCTCTCCCATAAGGGGGAAACTTGAGCTATCCGCATATCTATAGTCCTCCAAAAATCTTCTAAATTGGCTTGATTGAGAGCTAGTAAAACTTAAGACGGTGCTCTGATCACAAATAAAAACCGATTCTGCTATCTTACAGAAAGTTTTTAGCTTTTGGGAAGAAGCTAGACCTAATCTATCTACATTCCCCGGGAGTAAGTCAGCACCCTACAGGTGTAGGCAGGTTAATTAATTTAAGTTTTATTTAACTTTATGAAGAAATATTAGCTTATGATAAGTAATCTATCAAGCCCGATGTTGGTAAATTCAGCCAAATCTCCTAAACCTAAGAGGCTAACAACCCACTTGAAAAGTAGACAGGGTGTCGAGTGTAGGGTGACAAGCCTGTAGGGTGAACCAGTGTGGGTCAAGCCGGTATGGGGTGTAGGAAGAGGATTTAGTGAGTCAGGGTAATGGCGATTAGCCGTTCGGGGGGTGGCGTCAGCCCCATCGCAAAATCCTCAAAATTCGTCATTTTTTAGCACTACACAATGTAGTGAGTATTGAGTAGTGAGGAATGTGGGTTTTACGAACTTTAGTCCCACAGCCCACGCCTCCCTTGTGGCGCAGGTAGTACCTAGAGCTAATCTTGCCTCATGAGCTACCTCGTCTGACAAGCTGAGTTAGCTGCTTGATATTCATCAAGCGCATAGTCTGCTGCTCCGGGTCAGCCTTAATCCAGCCCTTACTCTCCAGCTTTTTCATAATTTTGGTAGTATCCTCTACACTGATATCTGTGATGTCAGCTAAGTCTTGATAGCAAATGTTATAGATTTCTGTGCCTTTTTCAGTGATTTCACCGTAATTTTCTGCCAAACCAACTAGAGTATTGACTAAATTAACCGCTGGAGGCTGATACCGATTTTGTAACCGGACATTGCTCTGACGTAACCGCCGCACCATCAGTTGTAACATGCGATGGTGCAACTGGGGATCTTTAAACAGAGTTTGAATAAAGCGTTGCGCAGAAATGGTCAGTAGTCGCACGTTCGACATGGCAACGATATCGGTGGAGCGGGGAGATTCATCAAGAATTGCCATTTCACCAAAAAAGTCACCCCGACCCAAAATTGCCAGTGTGACATCGTTTTCACCGCGTAAGTGTCGCACTTTAACCCAGCCGGAGACAATAAAGTAAACAGCATTACCCCAAGCATCTTCCATGATGATAGCTCGGTCGGTTGGGTACTCATGCTCCACCGCAATGGATTCAAACCATTCTAAGGTTTTTGGGCTAGCTGTATTAAATAGTGGGAAAAGGTCACTATAAGCTTTAGTCTGCATTAGGGTTCTTTAAGCTGAGATTGAAAGTAATGATACACACGCTTTGACGATCTGGAACTGCTTGGAAACTTCCTAGCGTAGCAGTGATGGTGGTTAACCACATTCTATTAAACCAACTCTATTAAACTAACAGGTAAAGGTGAATACTGATGATACTATCAGCTATGGACTGTTGAGTGTTATCGTTCACCAGTTACGTATATAATTTAATTCAACCCTCCCCCACTAAGCTGTCGCCCATTTAAATTTAATAGTTTAGTGGCTGAACCCCTCTGTTGGTAACGAGTGATTTTTCAAATTACATGGGAACTTAAATCTTTGATTGTAGTAGGAGAGTCTTTTTTTTCTAGAGTATGAACCTATGCACTACCAGCAGGTAGTTAGAGCATCCCGAACGTAAAACCCTCTATCAGTTAATTCTGCGACCCAAACAAGTTTACTACCTTTAACCCTAGCTATTCCCATTGTTTTAACCCCAGGTTCAATTTGAAAGTGCATCTATAATAGCAGCAGCCCATCTCAGACCATAATGAAATAGCCCTGTAATAACGGTTACTTTTTTTTAAATATTCAGGTTTTGACGTATTTTTTGCCGTTTCATGAATCCTTTTTTAAGCGATGCAGCGCGGTCTTGGGGAGCCAGTGCGGTCTTGGGGGTTCCCCCCGGAGACGAAACCTGATTACGTTGAGCCTTTATGGTTGGTAGGTTATGCAAAAAAGGGTTAAAACTTGAGGCGCGACCCCGTAATTTAATTCTTCAAGCGGAAAGCGCGCCTCCATTGATTAAGGCGAGCCTGTCTTACGGTAACT
>NZ_JAAHGN010000078.1:0-13199 GCF_010672485.1 Moorena sp. SIO2C4
TTATATTGCTACCGATACCCTCATATTGCGATCGCGTACTTGGGACCGGCTCAAATTTGAAATCGAATATGCCTTGCAACGAGGCACCACTGCTAATTCTTTTGTCATTAGAGCTGATCAAATCGCCCTATTCGATCCACCAGGAGAATCCTTTACAGAGGTATTTCTCAAAGCATTACAAGAACGCCTTGACCCAAAGCTGATCGATTATGTCATCCTCGGTCACATTAATCCCAATCGCCTGGTTACTCTGAATGCTCTGCTCAAACTTGCTCCTAATATTACCTTTGTTTGTTCCAATCCTGGTGCTAAATCCTTGCGCACTCTGTTTGAGAAACTAGAGGATAAAGCTATTCCAGAACAGGAGCTCAAAATCCTGGTAATGAAAGGGGATGACACTCTCGATTTAGGGAAAGGTCACATCCTAGATTTTATCCCTACCCCTAATCCCCGTTTCCCTGATCAGCTTTGTACCTACGATTCTAAAACTCAAATCCTATTTACAGATAAATTATTTGGTGCTCATGTCTGTGGCGACCAGGTAATGGATGAAGGTTGGAGGGTTTATGACGAAGACCGACGCTATTATTTTGATTGCCTGATGGCACCCCACGCCCGACAGGTGGAAACAGCTTTAGCTAAATTAGATGACTTTGATGCTAAGCTTTATGCTACCGGTCACGGACCTTTGGTGCGCTATGGCTTTCAAGAACTGACTGAATCCTATGGAAAATGGAGTAAGCAACAACAAGCTCAAGAGGCTAATGTTGCCCTAATTTATGCCTCAGCTTACGGCAATACTGGAGCAATTGCCCAAGCGATCGCACGAGGTATCACTAAAGCTGGTGTATCGGTAGAATCCCTTAACTGTGAAGCAGCTGACCCGGAAGAGATTGGCGCTGCTGTGGAGAAAGCAGACGGATTTATCATGGGTTCTCCTACCCTAGGAGGTCACGCACCAACCCAGGTTCAAACCGCTTTGGGTATGGTTTTATCTAGCGCTACTAAAACTAAGCTAGCGGGTGTCTTTGGTTCCTATGGCTGGAGTGGGGAAGCCATAGACCTATTAGAAAGTAAGTTCCGGGATGCGGGTTACAAGTTTGGCTTTGAGACGATTCGGGTCAAATTTAAGCCTACAGACAAAGACCTCAAATACTGTGAAGAAGCCGGTACAGATTTTGCTCAAGCCCTGAAAAAAGCCAAAAAAGCCCGGAAACCCAAGCAACCTGCTGGTGAGTCTTCCGCTGCCCGCACGGAGCAAGCGGTGGGACGGTTGATTGGTTCACTGTGTGTTGTGACTACTAAACAACAAGACCTGACCGGAGCGATGCTAGCTTCCTGGGTATCTCAAGCTACCTTTACGCCTCCAGGGTTAACCGTAGCGGTAGCTAAAGAACGAGCAGTTGAGTCTTTGATGCACACTGGGGATAACTTTGTATTGAATGTGTTAGAAGATGGGAAACATTTACCCTTGATGAAACAGTTTCTTAAACCATTTGGACCTGGTGAAGACCGATTTGGTGGGATAAAGATCGAAGAATCAGAGAATGGTTGTCCAATACTAAGTGATGCCCTAGCTTATTTGGAATGTACTGTAGAAAATCGGATGGAATGTGGTGACCACTGGCTAGTTTATGGGGTAGTTAAAAATGGGAAGGTGCTATCTGATGGAGTAACTGCTCTGCATCATCGTAAGTCGGGAACCTATTATTAATAGGAGATAGTTTTTTGGTTTAAAGGGAACAGGGAACATAACTATATCTGTAAGCTATCAGCTATCAGCGTGTCGCGTATCAGCGTGTCGCGTATCAGCCTTTGGCTGACGGCTGACGGCTGAATGCTTAGCAGCTATCAGCTTTTGAATAAAAGAGGTCAGCATTATTTTAATCTCTATTACGTCGGCACCTCAAGTAGCGTGAGCTTTTAGCTCACGGCTGACGGCTGACGGCTGACCGCTGAATGCTTACCGATGTTTTAACCTTTACTTCGACTGCTATAGACCTAAAAAAAGTGATGCTCAGCAAAGAGTGTCGCTTTTTTTTATTAACCCTCAAACTATACCAGGATCATTATACTTCATAAAAATCTCCCCCGACTCCCGACTCCCTCGGTGCGCTTTCCGTTGGCGAATTAAATTCGCCACGGGTCGCACCGCTCCCGACTCCCGACTTCCAAATCGGACTATTTTTAACTACCTGTTATAATATTGCGGTAGCCAAGGACTAATCACAATGAAGTCTAAACTCAAATATATCCTGCGTTGCACGTTGTGTGGAAAAGACTATGAACCAGACCCTTTCCGCCTTTGCTGTGACGAAGAACATGAGCCATCCCTTCTGCGTGCTGTCTATCCTAACGAAAAGCTAGAAGTCAAAGAGAATCTCCCAGGTTTATTCCGATATATCGATTGGCTACCGGTTGATCGATACTTAGAGACAGAAGGTAAACCGATTACTTATCAAAGCAAAAATCTGGCTCACCATCTCGGATTAGATCATCTTTTCATTTGTTTCAATGGCTACTGGCCAGAGCGAGATGCTGATCTTTCTACTTGTTCGTTTAAAGAATTAGAAGCTTTCCCGATATTAGCTAGAATACCAGAGGATAACCCCAAAACCCTAGTCGTTGCTTCAGCTGGAAATACTGGCCGAGCGTTTGCTACGGTTTGCTCTAAGCTGAAGATTCCCTTTTGCTTGGTCATTCCAGAGCAAAATTTATCCGCCATCTGGTCAAAGGAGCCGTTTGATTCTTGTGTTCGTATGATTGCTGTTGGTGGGAATAGTGACTACTCCGATGCCATTCGGATCGGAAAAATTATCAGTGAATTAGAGGGTTTCTTTCCGGAAGGAGGAGCTAAAAATGTAGCCAGACGGGATGGCATGGGGCTAACCGTTGTGGATGCTACAGTAACCATTGGGGAAATTCCTGATCACTATTTCCAAGCTGTGGGTTCCGGTACTGGTGGGATTTCAGCTTACGAAGCCAATCTCAGATTTTTAGCAGATGGCAGATTTGGCAACAAAAAAATCAAGCTTCACCTCTGTCAAAATATTCCTTTTACCCCCATGACCGATGCCTGGAAAGCAGGTAGTCGAGACATTACTGCTTTGAGCGAAATAGAAGCAAAAAAATCCATTAGTCAGGTTTCTGCAAAGGTACTTACCAACCGAAACCCGGCTTACTCTCTTGCAGGAGGACTTTATGAAGCATTGGCTGATACTGAGGGAGAAATGTATGGTGTGACTAATGACGAATCAGAGAAAGCAAGAATTTTATTTGAAAAATTGGAAGGAATAGATGTTAGTCCTGCTGCCGGTGTTGCTACTGGTGCTTTAATTCAAGCAGTTGAAGCGGGTAAAATAGGGAAAAAGGACACCATTGTGCTCAATATTACTAGTGCAGGCTACAAACGGATGCGCCAAGATTATCCGTTACACTACCTCAAACCTGATTTAGTTTTTAAACCTGAAGAGATTGAGCCGGATATTCTGGAACAGAGAATTACCAGTGTATCATAACGGTTTACCAGTTAAACAGTTCAATATCCATGAAAACCTTATCCACTCTTGCAGTCCATCAACTCAAACCCTTTGGGGTGAAGCTGACGAACGTTGATCTTAATTCCCCAGAACAATGCGATCGCATTCGAGAGCTGCTCTACGAAAATGGGGTAGTGATCATCCCTCCTGACGGAGGCAGTTTCGGTGATCAACCAATCCAAGCTGATGCAAGTCTGTTAAAGTTGGCGGGGCTTTTCGGGAAGATCGAGAACTACCACCCAGTAAACGCACCCAAAGACAGCACTGGCAAGGTGCAAATTCTGGAAACCATGGGTGACACGGGGATTCCAGCGGATTCCTTCCTATTCCACTCAG
This sequence comes from Moorena sp. SIO2C4, assembly GCF_010672485.1. NCBI lineage: Bacteria > Bacillati > Cyanobacteriota > Cyanophyceae > Coleofasciculales > Coleofasciculaceae > Moorena > Moorena sp. SIO2C4. The sequence goes on from NZ_JAAHGN010000078.1 coordinate 3,876, forward strand.
ATATGAGTTGGCGAATGAACCCATCCCGGGCCAGCGTATTATGTGGGTTTATCCTGCCTCCTAACGGTGGTAATACCTGCTTCCAAAATGCTAACCAAATGTACCGCAATCTCTCACCAGAACTAAGGGAGCAGTTGCATGGTATCAGCGCTCTCCACTCTCTCCAGAAGGGTTATGCCCGGGTCAACCGACCGGATGATGTGACTAATGACGTGCAGGCTATTCATCCGGCAGTGATTAAGCATCCCGACACAGGTGTGCCACTGCTCTATCTGAACTCAAATTTCACGGTGTCCTTGGTAGGAATGTCGGAAGAGGAGAGTACGGAACTTTTGAACCGCGTCTTTGAGCAAGCCAACCGTCCAGACCAGGTTCTTTGCCATTCCTGGACTAAGGGGGATGTGGTGATCTGGGACAACTTTGGAGTGCAGCACCTGGCTAGGGCAGACTACCTTGGCCTGCGCCGAATGCACCGGGTGGTGGCCCACGACCCCGATCTGCGGACAGAGCGTTATGTAGGGGAAACAGGGGATGCCAAGGAAACCATATAATATCGAGCACTACCTGAAGCAAGATGACAATCAGGCTGGTTACGGCGACAACAATTCAGACCAGTCAGCGGCCCAATACAACCAAGCACGCAGCCCCTTTGGGGTAAAAGAGATCTTGGGATTTGTCCGGCCAGGAGATATGGTGTTAGACGCTGGCTGCGGCACAGGGCAGCACGCACGATACCTTGCTGAGGTGGCGAGTAAAGTTGTGGGAATTGACACCGATTCCGCGCGGATTGCGATCGCCAAAGAACATTGTCAAGACTTGGACAATGCCAGCTTTGAGGTGGGTTCTGTCACCAAGCTTCCTTTTGAAGACGGTTCCTTTGACCTAGTGCTGTTGGCCCAAGTGCTACACCACCTTGGAGGGGAAGACGTCCATTCAGCATCTTTAACGGAGCAATGTGAGCAGGCGATCGGGGAAGCCAAACGAGTGCTGAAACCTAGTGGACGACTTGTACTTGTCACGACTAGCCGAGAGCAGCGTCGTAAAGCTTACTGGCATTTTAACCTATTTCCAGAATCAGCGTGGGAGCGTCTGGATTCGGTCTGGTCCGTGACCGAGGGTGTTTGGTTCACATCGCTGATGGAGAAAATGGGGTTCACCATGACTGGTAATGTAACCCCAGCGGAATCCCACTGGATTGAAGCCCAGGATGAACAGATGGTGAGGCTTAGCCTCGACCCTGGTTGGCGGTCAACAGATGTGGCATTTGCGTTGCTGACACCTGCTGAAATGAGCCAGTTTGTGGCTCAGGTCGAAGCGGTGCTAGGGGATGGCTCTGCAAAGGAGCTAATCAATGGAGCGATTGCGGGGCGTGCTTCCCATGGGGAGGCTACGGTATATGCCTATGACCTTAAATCTGACCTTTAAAGCCCTGTTGTGATTGTTGATATTTTCCTCAAGGTGGGGAAAATATCATTCAGTCAAGTTATTTTTTAGTTCCTTCGATCATCACACCAACAAAGCCCAAATCATGAGTTTCCATAGAAAATCCTACTGATTCAAGCAATTCCTGAAAATAGCTGAAAGGATAAGCATTAGGAAAATGGGAACCCCGTTCTAAAATCACTTGATTGCCATTGATCCTTTCTACTTTTAAACCGGTTTTAGCATAAAAGCGTAAGCGCTCATCCATGACTTATGGAGCACATTTAAAAGTCGAAATAAATATCTTTTTGTCTACTAATTTTTCGAGATTATCGAAAATAATTTCATGAACTTCTTGAGGAATATTGCCGATGGTATTCCATCCCAGTAAAGCATGAGTAAACCTTTCTTGAACCAGAGTAGGTAAATGTTCCGCTCTTCCGAGAATGACTTTTACATTATCAAAAGTTGCAGTTGATTCTTTAGCTATGTTTACCAGTTGTTCGGCAAAATCAATTCCTGTGATCTTGCCGACAAGGGGGGCAAGATGACGAAGATAACGTCCCTCACCACATCCTACCTCCAGAACACTATCCACCCCTTCAAAGGTTCTCTTGATAAATTCTTCTTCTAACTTCTGATACTCCCTGACTCCTTCCGTCTCATTTTGAGGATCGAGCAAAGTCAATCCGATCCCTTCGTAAAAGTCTTTGCTATCTTTCATGATGTCTTCTATCCTTTAACAGCTTCACCTAGTGTACCAGCATGAAGAGTTTACCAGCATGAATGAAATTATGCAAAAACTTTTCTAGATCGGCTTTTTGCAGTTCAGGGTTAGCCAGCATTAACCGAATCATCACCTGACCTTGATAATAAGCATAGTTGACAAAAGCTGTTCCCGAATGAAATAATCGGTTGTGTATGTCTAGATTCAGCTGGTCTAATCTAGATTATCTTAACTCTGAACTTTAAACCCCTGTTGTGATTGTTGAGAGGATATCTCCCAAGTTTTTTGATACTGAATTTTGCCCCCCTGACCCCCCAACTTTGGGGGGAACAAGAGTCAATTTGCTTCTAAAAGTCCCCCAGAATTGGGGGATTTAGGGGGCTTGGATGTAGCAAATGAGACTTCTCAGACAACCTCTGAGATGTAAGCTAATGCGCTACGCGCACGCTACTTGAAGTGCCGTCAGCTATCAGCTATCAGCTAATGCGCTACGCGCACGCGATCGCGTTCAGCTAGCAGGTGCTTTAACTACACGGGGTCGGATGAATAAAACGAGCAGGGATTTTCAACCAGCCGTACTAGCACTCCCCAGCTTGTTTACTACTTCCCGTTGATTAGCTGACCGCTGACAGCTGATAGCTGTTCGCGCAGCGTGCGCTTCGCGCATTAGCTGACCAGTTAAGTTATTTTTTAGTTCCTTCAATCATCACACCAACCCAGCCCAAATCATGAGTTTCCATAGAAAATCCTGCTGATTCAAGCAATTCCTGGAAATAGCTGAAAGGATAAGCATTAGCATGATGCAATCCCCCTTCTAAAATTACTTGATTGCCATCGATACTTTCTACCTTAAAACCTGTTTTGTCATAATAGCGTAAGCGCTCATCCATTACCTCTTGGTTAGATTTAAACGTAGATATAAATACCTTTTTATCTACTACTTTTGCCAGGTTATCGAAAATAGCTTGATGAAGTTGTTGAGGAATATTTCCAATGGTATTCCATGCCAATAATCCGTAAGTAAACGTTTCTTGAACCAGAGTTGTTAAATGTTCTGCTCTTCCGGCTAAAATGGTGACATTATTAAAGGTAGAAGTGGAGTCTTTAGCTAAGGCTACAAGCTGTTCTGAAAAATCAATTCCTGTAATCTTTCCTACAATAGGGGCAAGCTTACGAACATAACGTCCCTCACCACATCCTACATCCAGAACACTATCTACCCCTTTAAAGGTTCTCAGTATAAAGTCATCCTCTAACTCCATATACTCCCTGATTCCTTCTGTCTGATTTTGAGGCTCCAGAAACTTTAATCCCATCCCTTCGTAAAAGTCTTTGCTATCCTTCATTTTTTTTTCTATCCTTTAACACTTTCAACTAGTTTACCAGCATTAAGTAAATTATGGAAAAACGTTTCTAAATCAGTTTTTTGCAGTTCAGGGTTAGCCAGGATTAACCGAATCATAACCAGACCTTGATAATGAGCATAGTTGACAAAAGCTGTTCCAGAATGAAATAATCGGTTGCGTATGTCTAGATTCAGCTGGTCTAACCCAGTAGCGTCAAGCGGTTCATCTTTGGGGATATAACGGAAACAAATATTCAAAAATTGTGGTTCAGCGATTAATTCTAAATTATCGCAACGGCGGATATACTCGGTGGCATAATTAGCTAGGTCAAATAAATGATTGACCAGCTGATCATAACCTTTTTTACCATAGTATTTCCAACACAGCCATAATTTGAGTGCATCTACTCTCCGACCACATTGTAACGACTTAGTCCCTAAATTGTATAAATCATTTTCATCATCATGGAATAGATAATCCGTACCTCCCCCAGAGCAAGCTTCTGACAATAGTCCTTTTTGTTTCACTAAAATAGCGGAACAAATTAAAGGAACTCCCATTAATTTATGGCCATCCCAAGTAAAGGAATCAACTAACTCACTTCCTGCTAACAAATGCTGGTGTTTTTCACTAAATAAAACCGGCCCACCCCAAGCCGCATCGACATGCAGCCACAAGCCATATTTCCTGGTAATTTCGGCAAGGGTCGGTAAGGGATCGAAGGCTCCTAAAACAGTTGTACCGGCAGTTGCACCCACAAAGAACGGTGTTTTTTCTTCTGACAAGCTCTGTTGAATGGCAGCTTCTAGTGCTGCGGGAATCATTTTGCCATCAACACCAGACTTAACCTTGACTAAATTTTTGATGCCAATCCCTAACAAATTAGCAGCTTTTAAATAGGAATAATGAGCTTGATCGGAAACAAAGGCGACTAACTGATTATTACCCAATCCCTGTAATTTAGCTTCCGGTAAAACTTGATGTCGTCCACAAAGCATTCCGATCAGATTAGCATTACTTCCTCCAGTTACCATCAACCCTTCAGCTTCCTTAAACCCCACTAAACTGGTCAATTTTTTAATCAATTCTATTTCCATCAGGGTGGCTACGGGGGCGACATCATAGGTGTGCATGGTAGTATTCGTGGCACTGGTAACCATCTCGGCTATTATTCCCGGAATACTAGACCCACTAAAAAGTAGATTAAAAAATTGAGTGCTACCGGTTCTAACGCTATAGTTCAGGTAAGATTCTACTATAGGAATTAACGCTTCTAAAGCGACTCCCTCATCGGGTAAGGTTAAATCGAGTTTTTCCTTAAGATCATTAGCGGTTTGATAATTAACGACGTTGGAATCCGGTTCCAAATTACCGTCTAAATAGTTGAGAATTATGGCAAGGGTTTTAGTCAGGGTTGTTTCTTTATGCTTCATAGGGAGTGGGGAGTGGGCAGTAGGGAGTAGTGGTTGTAAAAATTGACTCTATATTTATTATTGATTTTTAATATTAAAAACGCTATAAATGGATATATTATCGACGGTTATACTAGACTTTATTGTAAAAGTAACAAGCGGCCATGATATCATCATATCAGGTTTTTTATATTAAATCAAGCGAAAAAAAAATTAATTATTCTGTAAGGATTTAGCTATCAGCTATCAGCATTCAGCTTTGTGCTAAGGCTCACGGCTGAATGCTTACATAGTATTTTGGTTTATATCATGTCAGGATACCCTTAATTAAAATTTCCCCCATCTCCCCATCTCCCCATCTCCCCATCTCCCCATCTCCCCATCTCGCCATCTCCCCATCTCCCCACCCTGCTACTCCCTACTCCCTAGCTCCTTAAAAACTGCTATAGTTATGACTAACGGTAAGACTTGGTGATAAAAACCCTGGGAGAGGATTTAATGAAACGACAAGTGAGACAACTTACCTTAGGAATGACTCTGATCGCTTTGTTGCTCGGGTCAGTTGCCTGTGAGTCAACCTCCTCTGTAAAAAAAACTAAAGTTCGTTCTGCCCATAGTAACTGGGTCGAGGAACAGTTTCAAACCCAAATCGTCAATATTGGTCTGGAAAAACTTGGTTATGAAATCGAAGAACCGAAAGAAATAACCTATCCGGTTATTTATGTGTCTGTGGCTAATGGCGACCTAGATTATAGTACTATCAACTATGAAATATCACATCTAGAATTCTTTAAAAATGCTGGGGGTACCAAAAAAATAGAGCGAGTTGGAGTTATTACTCCTGATGTGATACAAGGCTATCAAATCGATAAAAAAACGGCTGAGAAATATAACATTACTAACCTGGAACAATTTAAAGATCCAAAGATTGCGAAACTATTTGATACAGACGGCAATGGTAAAGCTAATTTAATCGGTTGTGATCCTGGTTGGTTTTGCGAAGTGATAATCGATCATCACCTCAAAGCTTACGGATTAGAAGATACCGTTGAACACACTAGAGGACAATACATTGTGCTACTCGCCGATCTTATGACTCGCTACAAACAAGGGGAAAGCGTTATTTACTATGCTCAGAATCCTCACTGGATATCTACAATATTAAAACCCGATCAAGATATAATTTGGTTAGAAGTTCCCTTTACCTCTCTTCCTGAATCCCAGAAAGATCTAACTGAAAAAGACACCTCTGTAGACGGAAAAAATCTGGGATTTACTGTCGATCGTCAGCGGATTGTTGCTAACAAGAAATTTTTGGCAGCTAACCCAGTTGCCAAACGTTGGTTTGAACTGGTTCAAATTCCGGTTGAGGACATTAACGTTGAAAGCCTAAAGATCAAAGAGGGTGAGAGCAGTCCAGAAGATATCCGTCGCCATGCTAAAGAGTGGGTTGAGAAGAATCAAGAGTTGTTTGATAACTGGATAGAAGAAGCAAAAAAGGCAGGAGGGGATTCTATTTAAAGTGAAGAGGCAATAGGCAAGAGGGAATAGGGAGTAGGGAATAGGGAGTAGGGAGTAGGGAGTAGGGAGTAGGGAGTAGTGGTTGGGAAAATTGACTCTATATTATTACTAGCAAAAACGCTATAATTGGAGATATTATCGACAGCTATAATAGAATTTATTCTAATACCAACAAGCGGCAATGACATCAATCATAACAGGTTTTTGATATTAAATCAACCAGAAAAAATTTTTAATTATTCTGTAAGGATTCAGCTAATGCGCTACGGGCAAGCTACTTGAGGTGCTTATGCGCTATTGGCAAGCTACGGAACTTTTGAATAAACCAGATAAGCATTCGTTTAATAGTCACGAAAGTCACAGGGTCGAAGCCTGTGCCACAAAGCTGTTCAGCTTTTCCCCAGACTTTCAATTCTCATTAATCTCGAACTATTAAATTATCCCAAATTAAGTTTATTTTAAGCTGACAGCTGACAGCTGACGGCTGAATGCTTACATAGTATTTTGGTTTATATCATCTCAGGATAATTACCCTTAATCAAAATCTCCCCATCTCCCCATCTCTCCATCTCCCCATCTCCCCATCTCCCCATCTCCCCATCTCCCCATCTCCCTACTCCCTACTCCATTAAAAACTGCTATAGTTATGACTAACGGTAAGACTTAGTGATAAAAACCCTAGGAGAGGATTTAATGAAACGACAAGTAAGACAACTGATCAAACAACTTACCTTAGGAATAACTCTGACAGCTTTAATCGGTTTAAGTGCCTGTGAATCAACGTCGTCTGGGAAAACAACTAAAGTTCGCTCTGCCCATAGTAACTGGATCGAGGAACAGTTTCAAACTGAGATAGTCAATATTGGTTTGGAAAAACTTGGTTATGAAATCGAAAAACCCAAGGAAATTGACTATCCTATTATTTATGTGTCTGTGGCTAATGGCGACCTAGATTATAGTACTATCAACTATGAAAAATCACATATAGAATTCTTTGAAAATGCTGGGGGTGGCAAAAAGTTAGAGCGAGTTGGAGTGCTTACTCCTGATGGGGTACAAGGCTATCAGATCGATAAAAAAACGGCTGATAAATATAACATTACTAACCTGCAACAATTTAAAGACCCAAAGATTGCGAAACTATTTGATACAGACGGCAATGGTAAAGCTAATTTAATCGGTTGTAATCCTGGTTGGTTTTGCGAAGTGGTAATCGATCATCACCTCAAAGCTTACGGACTAGAAGATACCGTTGAACACATTAGAGGACAATACATTGTGCTACTGGCCGATGTTATGACTCGCTACAAGCAAGGGGAAAGCATTATGTACTATACTTATCAACCTCACTGGATATCTACAATATTAAAACCCGATCAAGATATAATTTGGTTAGAAGTTCCCTTTACTTCTCTTCCTGAATCCCAGAAAGGTCTAACTGAAAAAGACACCTCTGTAGACGGAAAAAATCTGGGATTTACTGTCGATCGCCAGCGGATTGTTGCTAACAAGAAATTTTTGGCAGCTAACCCGGTTGCGAAGCGCTGGTTTGAACTGGTTCAAATTCCCGCTGAAGACATTAATGTTGAAAGCCTAAAGATCAAAGAGGGTGAGAGCAGTCCAGAAGATATCCGTCGCCATGCTAAAGAATGGGTGGAAAATCGTCAAGAGTTGTTTGATAGCTGGGTAGAAGAGGCAAAAAAGGCAGGAGGAGATTCTATTTAAAGGGAATAGGGAGTAGGGAGTAGGCAGTAGGGAAAAAATTTTTCTATCTCATCGGCATGAGAAAGGTTAAATAAGTTAAATTACATTAACAAAAAAAGCGATCGCATAACTTTAGCGATCGCTTTTTTTGATTACCCCTAAAACTCCCCAAAAAAAAATTTCAAAACCCTTGACAAACTATTTTGTTATCATTATCATAATAATTATAATGATAACGACAAATTCAATCTTTGATTCATGTCAAAAAACCCAAACCTAAAAAAACAACCTGTTGAGCACACTCTAAAAGGCTCTCGTCAAGCAGTAATTCATAGTATGCACATGCTTTATACACTTGGCTATGCCGAGATTTGCGAGTGGAGCCCTCTGGAGCCAACTGGTGTTCCAGACGAAGTGATTACGACAATGATGAAGTATTGGCTGTTGCCATAACACCTTAAAAAATTTCTGGGGGGAAAATCCCCCCAGGGCACAGGCTCCGGTCTGTTCGGGCAGCGTGACCTTTGGCCAATCAAATAAGATCACATCAGGTTAGGTTTGGGATCTGACTGATATCAAAATTTTAATCCACTTACTGTGGCATTTAAAAAGCCGTGGACATTATGTCTACGGCTTTTTTTTGAATATATCTGGGTTGATAATGCGGGTTTATTAAGACTTAAACTTTATCAAGTTATTGCTGATTATTTGAACACTTATAGCATTTCGATTTGAGTTGTGAACATACTACCTTATGGAAATCAAAGAAGTGTGTTTATAACTATATACAAACGCTATATCATCCATTAAACTCCAAAGAGAATCAGTGGTCTAATATCAAAGCCTCTAGGACACCTTTTTCAACCATATCTAGGTTGAGAATGTAATCAATTTTATCAAAGGTATCGCGAAGAGGTCCTTTAGCTGTTTGCCAACCAAAACCATCGGTAATCCAGATAAATTCGTGACCATCTTGTTTCCACTGTAAGAATATCTCGCTGTACTCACCAGCTGTCGATTTTAGTTTAGAGCCACCACCTCTATAAAAGTTTGTTTCGATTAAAGCGATGCAGCGCGGTCTTGGGGGTTTCCCCCATGAGCGACTGCATCAAGACAACCAGTTTCTTAGGAGTATTAATTGCAAAATCAATCGTTTTAGACGCTTTTTTGATGGTAAGGTGTTTACCAAATT
>NZ_JAAHGN010000780.1:0-3663 GCF_010672485.1 Moorena sp. SIO2C4
TCCAGACAATTTTTAGTAACACTGCTGTGATCACTAAACCAATCACGGGATCGGCCCAGGAATAGCCCAGGGCAACCCCCACAGCGCTGACCAACACTGCCAGACTGACTAGACCATCAGCCATAGCGTGATACCCATCAGCAATCAGGGCAGCGCTATTGATTTCCCGGCCAACCCGAATCCGGAAAAGAGCCACAACTTCGTTGCCAATAAAGCCCACGATGGCCGCAATTGCCAGGGCTCCCAAATGATGCAGGGGCTGAGGATGGTAAAATCGCTCCACAGACTCATAGGCGGTAATCACGGCACTCAACAGCACAATCACCACAATCATCACCCCGGCCAAGTCTTCCAATCGAGCAAAGCCATAGGAAAATCTGGCGGTTGGCTTGCGTCGCGATACTAGAAACGCCACCCCCAAGGGCACAGCAGTCATCGCATCCCCCACGTTGTGAATTAGATCGGCCAGGAGAGCGACACTGCCAGAGAGCCAGAACACCACTGCCTGCAAAATTGCAGTGATCACCAAGCCCACCAGAGACCATTTTACCGCCCAGATGCCCCGAGCAGAGCTAGCAATTTCGGGGTCGATCACCCCGTGGGTGTGGCTATGATCACCATGGTGGTGATGGGGATGGGGATGGTGATGGTGGTGATCTTCCACCTCTGCTTTTGGGAGTTGAGGGATATCATCGGTGGGGATAGACGTAGAAATTTGTGTCATAATACTTTTCCAGACAGGACATCCATCTGAGGATATGGATGGTAAGGGGGTTTTAGCACCAAAAGGTAAATTGTGATTTGGAAAGTTTGGGGTTATGTTACCAGTAAGACCCAGGAAATATCTGTGATATAATGCCGAAGCAATAGCAAATAAACAGCACCTATTTATAATAGCTATTTGTTTAATTCAACAGTAAATTATCGAGTAACCTCCTGAATTATTCTGTCCCAAAAATCCTCTTTACTGATATCTAATTCAGATGCTGTCTGGGCTTGATCGATTTCTTCTCCAGACACTGTTCCGAAATCCTCTTTACTGATATCTAATTCAGATGCTATCTGGGCTTGATCGATTTCTTCTCCAAATACTGTTACAAAATCCTCTTGCATACTGATAACTGTCCAACCACGCTCATTGGCCTCATCAAAAACCGGATCATCGTATGGACAGTCAATGCCAGCTTCTTCAGCATAGGGACATTCACGGGGATCATTATGGTGAAGCAGCATCATTAAAGCTGGACCTTGGTCATCATCAGTGTAGTCAAGCATTTGTAAATCACCACTGGAATTACCAACCGCCATAATTGGTTTTTTGCCAATGTAGCGGTCAATCCCCACTGGTTTACCTGCTTTATCGTTAAAGGGTTGCACCAGTTCTCGCTTCTTGAGCAAGACATAAGTTCCATCCTCTTCTGGGTCAATATACTCGGTTTGGGTGGTACTACCAATGATGTTTTCAGGGGGAATACCGTAGGCATCTTCCGCAAAGGAGCGAATGAAATCCGTTCCACCCCCAGAGCAAATATAGACCTTGAAATCATTACTTCTGAGATAATTGACCAGTTCAACCATGGGCTGGAAGGTCAGCTGGATGTATGGAAAGCCAAGGTATGGATGATTTTGTGTATCCAGAAATTCCCTAGCTTCCTGTTTATAATCTTCCGGTGTCATTTCCGGTAATTCGAGATCTGCTAGGACGACTTCCTTTTCAGTTAAAAAACCAAGTGTTTTAAGATCTGACAATCCATTGCCTAGCCTAGATTTTATAAATTCCCCCTGAATAAGGGGTTTTTCAGTCCACAGGGTTCCATCATTATCAATCGTGACAATGCGTCCCCTCGGAGGAACGTAATTACAACTGTTAGGATTGGTAACCTCTTCCACAAAGTTAACAATCGTGTCTTTAGTCGTACCCTCATTCCAAGACACTAACGGGTCATAGTCCGCAGCAGCAGGGGGACATGCCACAAAGCCTCCTAGGCAAAAGACTGATAACAGAATTGAGAAGAAAACTACAAAGGTTCTTTTTTTCATCATCTAAGAGCTGAATTACTTTGTGCCAACCAAAGACATCTTTAACTGAGAGGTTGTCTGAGAAGTCTCATTTGCTACATCCAAGCCCCCGTTGGTCCCCCAATTTTGGGGGACTTTTAGCAGCAAATTGATTCTTGTTCCCCCCAGAATTGGGGGGCTAGGGGGGCAAAATTCAGTATAAAAAAACTTTTCAGATATCCTCTGAGGTAATGTATCTGGTTGATATAGCACTACGCATTAAGGTGTTTGACATTGATACAAGCAGCAAAAGCTGTTACAGTAAACTGTTTCCTTTTGCCTCTTGCCTAAAGCCCTTGCGCGTAGCGCTATATGCCCTTTTACCCCTTAGTCAAGGGAATAGGTTTCAATCTGATCAACAATGTCGTCAATGATTTCGTTAGGATTGAAACCAAAAGGAGGTTGACTGGGAGGATACTCTTCAAACGTATCCAGGTACTTCTGCACAAGCCCTACCGGTGGCAGCAACAAGTAATTCCGGCGAGACCACCAGTCATTGTAGTTGTTGGAATCGGTATCCCCGCGCTCGTAGGGATCCCGACGCAAGTTAAACAGCTTCGGAACTCGCAGTTGCACAAACGGCTCCCGCCAGACATCAAAATAGTGAGCCCGTTGTTCCGAAAAGACTATTTTCCAATCCCCAATGCGAACCCCTGGCAGTTGACCCTCATCATTGAAGTAGATGAATCCCGGACGCTGTCCCTTTTGGTTCTCGGGATCGGTCAAATAGGCCAACTGATTGAACCCATCGAGATAGGTTCCACAGAGGTTTGTGGGTTCATCTTCCGGACAGGGCTGCTTCAGGGTTTCGTTGATGTCATCCACGCCAACAGCCGCCATCAGGGTTGGCACCCAATCTAAGTGAGAGAAAATCTCATGGGATACGGTTCCAGCGGGGATATGACCAGGCCAGCGCACGAGTGCTGGAACGCGGTAGCCGCCTTCCCAGTTGGTGTTCTTCTCACCCCGGAAGGGACTCAGACCGCCATCAGGCCATTGATTGTAATGGGGGCCGTTGTCTGTGGTATAGATGACAATCGTATTGTCTTCAATGCCCAGCTCCTTCAGCAGGTCGAGCAACTCTCCTACATGGCCATCGTGCTCTAGCATGCCATCACCGTAGAAGCCCTGACCGCTGATTCCCTTGACCTCATCACTAATATGGGTATAGAAATGCATCCGGGTGGAGTTAAACCAGGTCAAGAAGGGCTTCTGGTTTTCCACCGCTGTTTCAATGAACTCCTTCGTCCGGTCTAGGAATTCCCGATCTACGGTCTTCATGCGCTCAATGTTGAGCGACCCGGTATCATAACATTCCTGATAGCCCAACTCGCCAAAGCGTTTTGAATAGTCTGGATCTCCAATGATCGGTTCCTCGTGATATTCACCAGGCGTTGCTTTGCAATCCAGAACTCCGCGAGGTCCAACATTTTTGGCAAACCAGCCATCTGGTCCGCCGGGATAGTCCGAATTCTCCGGCTCTTCTTCTGCATTCAAGTGATAGAGGTTGCCCAAGAATTCGTCAAAGCCATGGACTGTGGGCAGAAACCGGTTGAGATCCCCCAGGTGGTTTTTGCCAAACTGCCCCGATGTGTAACCCAAGGA
>NZ_JAAHGN010000781.1:0-3656 GCF_010672485.1 Moorena sp. SIO2C4
TGTGGCCTACGGCCAACGGCTGATAGCTGAATGCTTACATCTACTTGAGCTAGGGTAAACTGGTGGTGTAAAGGAAATTTTTAGAAATTATTTTAAAAAAATAAAAACTGTAACCATTCAGCAAAGATACCGAAATTTTAAACTAATTTAACTTGATTAATATGTAGAAAATTACGGGTAATATAGTAATATTTTTTATAGGATTATGGTGGTTTTTATTCCCATAGTAAATAATACAGACCCTAATTGTTTTTACTTAAATCTGTCTGGAAAGGCTGTTCTAGATATTGACAGAACAATTAGCTGATGTTAGATTATTATAAATCAACGGTTTGTTGGTAAAGTCTCCGTAGGAAAAATCGGGTGAAGCCGATTCCCACGGAGACAACTAAAAATATAGAGGTTAATTGCAGTTCAATTTTCCAGCGGAATACGTCGCTGGCTTCCAGCCAATAGTTGAGTTTAGTCAGCTGTAGCTGTCACCGTAAACTTATAGGCATAATCACCACCTTTAAGGGGTAAAAGTCCCTCGATCTCCATGTTAGCTTCAACATCGTATTGGTTAGGAGGTAACGATTGGGGTGGCAGTGCAGGTCCTTCCTTACTACGCCCAATCTCGCCAACTGGTCCACCCCCAAGATCAAAAAAAGTAACTCCATACTCGTAGTTATTGGCGGTGTCTAAAAGTTCTTCAGATAGACGATTCATCGGCATCAAATCCCCAAGAGAGACAATTGCGCCACTATTACACACCATCACACCTGTAGCAGGATCACCTTCTACGTCATTAGCAACTAATACTTCGGGAAAAGGGTTTGCTAAATTACCAGGTTGAACATTTAAAAAAGAACATGTTCCCTCTACTGTGCCGTGGAATTCAAACTCCTGCTCTGTCTCAGGAGCTTCCTGAGCAAAGGCACTGGTAGCACCAACAGCAACACCTAAAGCAGTCAAGGCGGAAATAAATAAGGATTTACCGAATTGGTTTCTCATGTCCTTTATCTGGTGGGAATAAACTGTTTGTTTGTAATTTGTTTGTAATTCTATTGTTTCCTAATTTCCTAACTGGATACATCCGGAAAGATACCGAATTTAAAATTCATTGAATTTGATTAAGGTGGATAAAATTACGGGGAATAAGGGAATAGTAGTGCTACTGCAATAAACCCGATGTATCAAACCCCTTAGTTACTGTTACTTGATCTGACCAAATTGGAAAGTATGTATGTAGTTTCCCTTAAAAAATTTAGTCAGCATTTAGTCAGCTCATAGGTGTTGGATGAAAATTATTTCACTAGCTTATCTAGCTGTAACAACTCTCTTGTCTTCTTTGATTACCATAACTTCCGTTGTTGCCCAAACACTAGCACCTGAAATCCCAAAACCGGAAGTCGCCGCCACTACCTCTAGCCCAAGGCGAAACGATAGTGATCAATTGATTATTCTTCCTGTAGGCGTCAATCTGGGAAAACAGAATGTGATTCCTAGTACCTTAGTGCGGGGATTTGAAGATGGTTCCCAGGCAATTAATTTTGAAAAGTGGCTGATTCCCTTAGATGATGTGATTAAGGGCTTGAAATTAGATGTCAAACCCTTAGAAGATGGTCAATTAGAAGTGCGATCGCCTGGTTTAGTCACCCGCATCAATCCAGAAGACTTACCAACTGACCCAGAATTAGGATTAGTCATTCCCGTCAAAACCATCCAAACTCTTCTAGGAGTCCCGACGGAGTTTGACATGATTGAATACGCCATTAGGTTTAATCCCCCCTGGTTGAATGTGCGGCGCAAAGGTCGGCGAACTCCAGAAATCCCAGTCGTACTTGAAGGATTATCTGAGATTGATGCCCCTGCCTTTAGCATATCCGCGATCAGACAACGGGTAAATATTAGTGGCAGAGGGGGTGGTAGCAGTTCTCTGTCTAATTCCACTAACTATACTGGAGAATTTACCACCATCGGCACCTTATTAGGAGGTAGCTGGTTTCTGAGGACTCGCCAACCGGATTTAACCGATACTGGGACGTTTCGGTTACAGGAAGCCCAGTATTTTCGCCAAACCGATGCAGCGGATTATGTCCTAGGTTCCCAGCCCACCTTTTGGCGAAGTCAAGGGACAGGTCAATATTGGGGTGCGACCACTATCCAGCGCTGGGGATTTATCCCACCACGGTCATCGGGGGGTGGATTTAGTCCTAGCCAACGGTTACAAGCCAATGACATTGGACGCAGCATTACTGGGGAAGCTGAACCGGGTACGTTAGTCCAGCTGACCCAAGGTTTTAATGATGTGGTAGTGGATGAAATCCTAGTGGACTCCTCTGGGGTTTACCGCTTTGAAAATGTCATAACTGGACGAGGCGGTAGCAATACTTATCGCGTCTTTCTATATCCCGATGGACAGCTTACTGCGGAACCGGAAATTCGAGAGGCAAAATTTTCTATTATACCGGGTCAATTGACCAAGGGAGCCTCTGCTTTAGTTGTTTCCACTGGCTTGAGTCGGGAATCGAGCCAGAATGGGAATTTCTTTGGTGAGTTTACAGACGTGCGGGGGGGAATTGCCTATCGCTTAGGAGTCACAGAAGACCTGACTTTGGGGATGGGGATGGTTTACGACGAGTCAGTATTGGGGTTAGGGGAACTATTCTATCAACCTGCTGGATTTCCCTTAAAGGTAAAAGTGTCGGCTCTTTTGGGTACAGAGGATGAGGGGATAGACTATGATGCCAGTATTAACTTCCAACCCTCCCCTAAGCTGAGCTTTAACTTCAACAGTGATAGTCTAGCGCAGCGGTTTCGGGTCAACTGGCAAGTCTTTCGTGGTTTAACCTTGAGAGCCAGTGGTAACACTCGGGAAGAAGCCTTAGCTGCTGGTATGAGCATTTCCCACACTAGCCAAAATTTCTCACTCTTTGCCAGTGCTGACATGGACACCAATAATAACTTGCGCTGGAGTTTGAGGTCTAACCTGGGAAGTCTGAGACTGTCCCATCGAGGCAATGAAATCACCACCAATTCCGAACTAATCTATTATTTGTCCGATAGCAGTGCCTCTAAAGGACATTCCCTGCTACTGGGTTACGAAACCCGGGATTCAAATAACCGTGATGATCACCTCGCTCGCTTAGCTTGGCGCTATCGTTCTCCACAACAGTCTAGTGATGGTCGATATCTATGGGACTTGGATTTCGGCTATGGCTTCGGTTCTCGGGGTAATGGATTGATTGCCTCAGCTTCCAGTGCCGTGATTCCCGGATTAGTATTGCGGTTACGTTATCAGGAAATATCTACTACCTCTGATGGCAGCACGTTCAGGATTGAGGTCTCTCCCAATATCAATGTCCAATCAGGGATTAGCGCTGCCGACACCCGCTTTGACCGCTTACGCAGCCGAGGGGGATTGTTAATTCAGCCTTTCTTTGACAACAATGGCAATGGTAAACGAGATAAAGGGGAAGAGATTTACCTCGAAGAGCCGGATTTACTGTTACTGCTGAATAATAAATCGATTACCTCTTTTCGACCAGACATTCGCAACAATGGGATTTTTGTCAAACTCGACCCTGACACCTATCGCCTTGACCTTGACCCCGCCGGATATCCCATCGACTGGAAACCAGAGGAATCGGCCTATGCGGTGGAGGTGGTGCCCA
>NZ_JAAHGN010000782.1:0-3654 GCF_010672485.1 Moorena sp. SIO2C4
CCCCAATAAGTATTTTCTTTCAGCATCCGCCGAAAAGCTAAGGAGATTGCTTTTTCTGTTGAGGTCAAATCCCGATCAGGATCTATGCCCTCTTTTTCCTTAAGCATCTCGATAATTATGGTGGAGTCACCGATGAGTTCTCCTTTATATTCTATAAACGTAATTTTGCCTTTGGGAGCTTTAGTAAAGTCCTTAGTAATCTCGATATCGTAAGCAATATTAGCTATACGCAGCCAAGTTTCCAATTTAATACAGGGTGGACTAATGCTCGGTAATCCCCATAAAGGTGGTGCCTTATACAAAGTTATCATCACAGTAAATTTGGTTCGATATTACGCTTAAGCAATAACTATTATAAGGGCAAAATAATAATAAATCAATCTAGTCATTATCGAATCAACAACTCGAAGCTAGTCTACATTATTTTTTTGACTTTTTTGCAATTATTTTATTGTTCTTATTCGGTTTGAGCAATTTTTAGGTATTTAATCAAACCTCTGAAACTATTAATATTTAAAGTCAAGGGAAAGCTTGATTGACATGAGATCATAGTTCTCCTTTCATATTTTATTTTTCAACTAACTCACGAACTAGAGAGGCTAAACGCTTTCCACTATCTCTAATCGCAAGACTAGCTGTTTTTTGTTTCATCTCTTCTAACCTAGTTGGAGACTTGAGTAAAGCCAGCACCTCCTGTTCTAACGTTTCGTGAGTCAACTGGTCTTGACGAAATACTAAAGCAGCACCAGAATCCTTAAAGCTAGCTGCATTGAAAGCTTGATGGTCTTCCGCTGCATAAGGGTAGGGAATCAGAATGGCTGGTGTTTCAGTTATCGCTAGCTCGGTTAAGGTTCCGGCACCAGCACGGCTAATGGCTAAGTTTGCCCGTTGCAGTAATGGTGCCATGTGGTCATAAAAGGGCATAGACAGGTACTGAGGATGGCTAAGGGTGTTAGCCTCTGGGTCTTTTTCTCCAGTTAAATGAACAATCCAAGCACCGGCTTCAAACCAGAGGGGAGCACATTGGCGCACTAATTTATTCACTGCCACTGCTCCTTGGGAACCCCCAACCACCACAATCAAGGGTACCTCTGGTGGAATCGGGAGTTCTAGTGCCTGAGTCAGTTGAAAACTATCCCGCACTGGTGTACCAACGGTTACGGTTTTAATCCGGGGTAAGTACTTGGAAGCGGCTTCAAACCCTAGGGCTACGGTATTGCAAAAGGGACTCAGCCACCGGGTTACTTTTCCGGGAATAGCGTTAGATTCATGTATAATGGTAGGTAGACCCTGCAACCGTGCTGCCATAATTGCAGGTCCAGCGATGTAACCCCCAGTGGTGAAGACACCATCAAATTTACCTTCTCTCAGCAGTTGCCGCACTTGCCAAATTGAACTGACCAGGCGGGTAACGATGCGCAGAGTACCAAGACCGAAGCGTTGTTGAAAGCCTTCTACGGCAATGGTGTGCAGGGGATAGTCTGGTGGTAGCAACTCATTTTCGATGCGGTCAGGAACACCAAGCCACTCGATAGTGTAATTGGGTAAGTGTTGGGCTACTGCGAGGGCGGGAAATATATGTCCCCCCGTACCACTGGCGGCAATCAGCAATCGCATGGGTGACTTAGACACGGCTATAGGTCTCCTTGATCAATTGGGTGAGGGGCTTTTGTCTTGGGTTAATGGGAATCGGGAATCGGGAATCGGGAGTCGGGAATCGGGAAGAAAAAAAATACCAATTAAAGTAGGGTGGGCAAAGTCATATACTCTAGAGTACTCAAAAAAATCAAACTGTTTTTGCCCACCCTACAAGCTAGACATAGGTTATCAAACTAGATTTGGTATCATTGGTGAATCCAAGGGATTACCCTTTCTCCAATCACCAATGATCAATTACTAATTACTAGTTACCAGAATTACCAGTTACCAGTTACCAGTTACCAGTTACCAGTTAACGATTACCAATGACCAATCCAGCCACCTTACTGCAACGACTATCCCAATCTTTTACTACTAAAGTCAAGTCTATTTCTTTGGACTGGTCAGTATTTGTACTATTAACGGTAGGGTTGACCCTCGGCTCTCCTCTGAAAGCCCAAGCAGATAGCCCGGAAACCGCACCGCCTCAGCTTAAAGATACCCTCAGCCAAATTGATCGCTTCGCTAATGGCAAGGATGTTGAAGGGTTGCTGGAATTCTATAGCGCTAATTTTGCTAACTCCGATGGCTTAAGTCGGGATGTGATGGGAGAAGCGTTGCTTCAATTGTGGCAGCGCTACCCTGTGTTGAATTACCGCACGGAACTGACGGATTGGCAGCAAGAGGGCAACGCGATCGTGGCAGAAACTGTGACTTATATTACTAGTAACCAACAGGATGCTAGTAAGACCAAATTTGAATCGACTTTGCGATCGCGTCAGCGCTTTGAAAACCAAAAAATTGTCTATTCCACCATTTTGGCAGAGCGTTCCCAAATCACATCAGGAGCTAATCCTCCCAAGGTAACGGTGAAGTTACCAGAACAAGTGCGTATTGGTCAGCGATTTAATTTTGATGCCATTGTCCAGGAACCCCTCGGAGATGATTTGCTGCTGGGAGTGGCTATAGAAGAATCAGTCAGGTCACAGCGCTATACTAATCCCACGGAGGTTGACCTGGAATCTTTGGCTGCCGGTGGAATTTTTAAGATTGGCCGAGCCCCACTGTTACCAGAAGACCGCTGGATTTCAGCTATATTAATTCGGGGGGATGGCATGATTATGATTACTCGACGGTTACATGTGGTTGAGTAATTAGGTTTGAAGGGAGTAGGGAGTCGGGAGCGGTGCATAACCAGGCCGGAGCCAGGAAAAATAGAGGTCGCCTCTCCACAAGCGTATTTGGTTTATAACCTAGGTTTCGGTGTGCCCCACCGTACCTTTTTTTTATATATAGATAGATACTTTTTTAATCTAATTTTTTTCATAGACGTTTAAGTCGTTAGACCAAATTACGCAATATGTATCTGATACATATTTTTTACGTTGTCTACTTATCATTAGATAGTATTTATCTAGTTTTTTATTTTTTGTTTATGCTTTTATAATAACACGCAGTGCGAAAACTGTCAAGTTTTAACTTAAAAAGAAAGCCGTCCTATAAGGACGGGGCTTTAAACCCAAAATTTTTGGTAAGCGATTCTGCAACTATACGGGGTTTTCTGGGGATTGGCTGTTTGTCTGTCCCAATGCACAGCTGCACCACCAGCTTAATCTTTATCCAGGACTATCGCTCAAGCTACCAGGGCTCTCAATAACCCTAAATGCCTACTTGAATCTGCTGCTGATGTGTGCGGGTATTGGTAGTCCTGGCACTCTAGCTGAAGTATTTCGAGGCTATTGGGGCGATAGTCAGGCTCCGCAGTTGCTCGATGATGAGGAGGTTGTGCGAGGTATACCACTTCCCCCTATCAAGGGGTCATTCTTCAGGCTGGCTGGTGGCAAAGGTTTTCAAAGACCCTTTGAATTGGCAACCCTGCGGCTGCGGAATATGACAGAGGTTTTAAGCCACTGGAATACTTATGTACCCAATGGGGCTTATCTGACCCAGCGAGGGGGAACCTTCTTATTCGATTCACAGGGGAAATTACTCTACGAATACCGCGATGGCGGTCTA
>NZ_JAAHGN010000783.1:0-3650 GCF_010672485.1 Moorena sp. SIO2C4
TCCAACCAGTAGTAAGTCTTCTGAAAATTGAGCGGTGATACGTTGTGCAGTTTCACCTGTTCGTTTCAGTAAAGCAACACTTGTTTCTGGATATTCAGGGATTACACAGGAAGTATAACTGGTGTCAATTCGCTGAAACTGCTTGTGCAATACTTCATTAGGCAGTCTTTCTGGTTCAGTTGCCATCCACTCAGGATTGAGCCATTCACTTAAACCCAACTCTAGCTTAATGGGTAAATCCAGAATTTCTGCGACTTGGTTAGCCGTTTGGACAGTTCGTAAAAACGGTGAGGCGAATATATGCCGAATTCCTTTTCCTACAAGGCGTTGACCCAGTTGCGCTGCTTGCAGTTCACCATCTATTGAAAGGGGTGGATCATAGGGTCGCTCTGCCTTGTTGAACCATTCGGGGTTAACAAAGTCAAGGCGGTTTCCGTGTCTGGCAATCCAAACAGTTTGGGTCATGTTACCTTACACCCTCTTCGGGAATTTAGTTAAGTTATGTTAATTTTATGAAAATGATTTAACTGGAATCCCACAAAGCTTATCATCTGGTTTGGAAAACCAGCAGGGTCTGCTTTAATTTTCTTAATTTAAATCTCACTGATAACGCCATCGAATTCAATGAAAACCGCTCAGGACTCTACAGATTTAGTTCGTACCTATTTAAAGGAAATTGGTCGTGTACCATTACTGACCCATGAGCAGGAAATTTCTTACGGGAAAAAGGTTAAGCAGTTAACAACCTTAAAGGAAGTCAAAGAGTCCCTTGTCCAACAGCTGGGTCGTGAACCTACGTTTTCTGAGTGGGCAACAGCATCTTGCCTAACGGATTCTCAGTTAAAGTCTAGCATCGCTGTTGGTGAATCCGCTAAACGCAAGATGGTGGAAGCCAATTTGCGATTGGTGGTGGCAGTGGCAAAGAAATACATTAAGCGTAATCTCGAGTTGCTGGACTTGATTCAAGAGGGAACCATCGGCTTGCAGCGGGGTGTAGAAAAATTTGACCCTACCAAAGGCTATCGTTTTTCTACCTACGCCTACTGGTGGATAAGGCAGGCAATTACTCGTGCGATCGCAGAAAAAGGGCGCACGATTCGCCTTCCTATCCATATTACTGAGAAGTTAAACAAAATCAAAAAAGCCCAGCGCCAACTTTCCCAAAAGCTGGGACGAACAGCTACTATCTCAGAATTGGCAATTGAGTTGAACCTCACACCTGATCAATTGCGAGAGTACTTCGAGCAAGCACGTCAACCCCTCTCTTTGGAGTTGCGAGTGGGGGATAACAAAGATACAGAATTGGTTGAGTTGCTCGAAGACACCGGTCCTGGACCAGAAGACTTTGTGAATCAATCGTTAATGCAGCTAGACTTAGAGAAATTCATGGATGATTTGACACCGCAGCAGAGGCAGGTGTTGAGACTCCGTTATGGCTTGGCAGAGGTCGAACCGATGACATTAGCCAAAATTGGTCAACACCTCAACATCAGCCGTGAACGAGTGCGACAAATCGAACGAGAAGCGATCGCTAAACTTCGTAAGCGTCAAGGGGATATGCGGGAATATATCCCAGCTAGTTAATTTGTGCTGAGTCGGTTTAGTCATGAGTCATGAGTCATGACTCATGAGTCATGACTCACAATCACCAATGACTAATAGGTGAGAAAATCAGATCCTAGATGGTTCGGTTCCACCCACTTTGCCATGGTCATTTGCCTGTTAAAGTAATTAGAAATACGAAGCAGTAGAGCTAAACAGATAAACATCATCATTGGCTGCCGACTCTAGTAGAAAAACCGGAATTAGCCATCGCTAGGAGGTAAAACGGTGAATAACGCATCCAATCCCAATCATGTTCCTGAGTTCTTTGATAAAGATTCTGACAATAATTTACTCTGGCAGTATGTTCAATCGATGAGTCCAGAAACCATTACCCAGCTGTCTAGACCAACGTCTTCGGAAGTCTATCAGGTGATGGAAAACAATATTATGGGAATGTTGGGAAACTTGCCTTCCCAAGACTTTGGTGTAACTATCAGTACTAGCCGTGAGAATCTAGGTCGCCTTTTGGCTTCAGCCATGGTTAGCGGCTATTTCCTTAGGAACGCTGAACAACGTATGGTTTTTGACAAATCTTTGCAAATAGCTGAATCTCAATCTGTGGAGGAAAATTAGTCAAACCTTGGCCTAAAAGGGCTGAATCTATAGATTTTTGAGAGAAAATGCCCAATCGAATATCGGCAGACATCACCTGAGTCTGTCGGTTTCCATTATTGAGGAACAAAGAAGATCACTCTTGGACTGGTATGCCAGAGCTGGTCGAGATTTACCTTGGCGACGAAGTTGGGAACCCTATAGCATCTGGGTGTCTGAAATTATGCTACAGCAGACCCAGGTCAAAACGGTCATTCCCTACTATCACCGCTGGATGGAGCAATTTCCCACCCTCGAACATCTAGCATCTGCTGACTTACAGCAAGTCCTCAAAGCTTGGGAAGGTCTGGGATATTACTCCCGTGCTCGCAACTTGCACGCCTGCGCTAAAGTAATTATGCAGTCTCATGGTGGTGTTTTTCCCCAACAGCTGAGTCAGGTCTTAGCATTATCAGGGATTGGTAGAACAACAGCAGGTGGTATTCTCAGCGCTGCCTTCAATCAGCCAGTGGCTATTCTCGATGGTAATGTTAAACGAGTACTAGCACGATTGGTAGCATTGTCGATACCACCTGCCAAAGCCACTCAACAATTATGGAAGCGATCAGAAGCCTTACTGGATCATCAACATCCTCGAGAGTAAAACCTACGGAATAATGGATTTGGGAGCAACTATCTGTACTCGGAAAACTCCCAATTGCCCTGATTGTCCCTGGAAATCTTACTGTCAGGCTTACAATCATGGTATTCAATCTGAAATACCTATGCGAGAACCATCTTCTCCCCTACCCACAAAAAATATCGGTGTTGCTGTAATCTGGAACGACCAGGGACAAATTCTAATCGACCGCCGACCTGCAAAAGGCTTATTGGGTGGTCTTTGGGAGTTTCCTGGTGGCAAAATTGAGCTTGGTGAAACTGTTCCGGAATGTATTAAACGCGAAATTCAGGAAGAATTGGGCATTGAGATTGAGGTTGGTGAACACCTGATCACAATCAATCACGCCTACAGCCACTTTCGTGTTGTGCTAAGTGTACACCACTGTCGCCATCTCAGTGGTGTTCCGCAACCCATTGAATGTGATGAGATTCGCTGGGTCACCTTAGATGAAGTAGATCAGTTCCCCTTCCCCAAAGCCAATACTCAAATTATTGCGGCTTTGCGCTCTCAAGACTGAACAGCGATTACCTGATCGGTTCAACTGCTAAAGCGCTTTCAACCTTCAACCTTGGCCAATAGGCCACGCTACGGGAACAAACTTCAAACTTGGCCAATAGGCCACGCTACGGGAACAAACTTCAACCTTCAACCCCATTTGCTATCGATAAATCGGTAAGGTGAAGTTAAAACAGCTGCCACCCTTGATAGGTGAATCAACCCAAATGCGACCATAGTGGGCACGGATAATCTTTTGACATAGGGCTAAGCCCAACCCATAGCCTTCTATAGCTTCGTCTCGTTTAAGGCGGAAGTGGTCTTCAAAAATGCGATA
>NZ_JAAHGN010000784.1:0-3643 GCF_010672485.1 Moorena sp. SIO2C4
GCCACGGGTCGCACCGCTCCCGACTCCCTCGGTGCGCTTTCCGTAGGCGAATTAAATTCGCCACGGGTCGCACCGCTCCCGACTCCCTACTGCTATGGAACTGCAAGCATTACCCGTAACCTACACTGACATAGAAGCCGCCGCTAAACGCCTATTGGGCAATGCCCATCAAACTCCAGTCCATACCTCCAGGACTGTCAACCAGCTCACCAAGGCTCAAGTATTCTTCAAATGCGAAAACTTCCAACGTATTGGTGCCTTTAAGTTTCGAGGGGCTTATAACGCTCTGTCACAACTATCTGAAGAACAAAAACAGCGAGGGGTTCTCACCTTTTCTTCTGGTAATCATGGCCAAGCGATCGCATTATCTGGCACCCTCCTCGGTATTCCCACCACTGTAGTCATGCCCAAAGATGCCCCAGCTGTCAAGCAAGCCGCTACCCGTGGCTATGGTGCTGAAGTAATTTTATATGATCGGGCTGAATTGAGACGAGAAGCATTAGCGGAAGAGTTATCACGCGATCGCAAACTCACTATCATTCCTCCCTACGATCACCCCCACATTATTGCTGGACAGGGTACTACGGCCAAAGAACTCCTAGAACAAGTTGGTTCACTGGATCTGTTACTGGTGTGTTGTGGTGGTGGTGGCTTACTCTCCGGATGTGCGATCGCAACCAAAACCCTATATCCTAATTGCCGTGTGATTGGTGTAGAACCAGCACAGGCCGATGATGCCACCCGTTCCTTCCATAGCAAAATCCTCCAAACTGTTGACAATCCCAATACCATTGCTGACGGAGCCAGAACTCCCAGCCTGGGTAAACTTACCTTTCCCCTAGTTCTTAATTACGTCGATGACATGGTAACTGTATCGGAAGCTGCGATTATCCGTACCATGTTTTTCCTCTGGGAACGGCTCAAAATTGTAGTTGAACCCACTGGTGCCTTAGCTGCTGCTGCCCTACTTGAAGGTATCATTAACATGCCCAATGCTCGGATTGGTGTCATTATCAGCGGTGGCAATGTGGATTTGAAGCAAATTGCTCAATTGACTGGAAACTAGGTATTAGAAGTATTAAGTTTTAAGGATTAAATATTAAGGATGAGGTATTTTTAGGATGGTACGAAGTATCCACCGTAGGCGATCGCGTTTTGGTTAGAATTGGAAGATATTGTAAGAAGGAGTGGGATTGCTTGCGTGTATTATAGAAGTTGTGCTCGCAACTCAAACTTCAGCAACGTTTAACAAATGCCACAAATTGTCTGGTCAAATTATCTACAGTATCGAGCCGAACTCAGGGGATTTGACCTAGCTAAGATCGAGGAAATCCTGAGATTTTCTGGATAGAGATATTATGATACCGTCACAGGCAGACAGATCGCAGTTGGCAAGCACGACAATCAGTTAGTCATAATTCCTTATGAACGCAGTGGTGATTTGATAACTCCAGTAACCATCCATAGCACCACCCGTCAACAACTACGATTCCGCTTAAGAACTGGGAGATTTACAATTAATGAATAATGCCAAGATGACATACTTTGAACAAGAGGATATCCTTCACCTTACCCTGTCTGATGAACCAGAAGCAGGTAGTGTCGAGATTAGTCCTAACATTACGGCCGAACTCAATGAAGCAGGAGACTTAATTGGAATAGAGATTATCCAAGCAAGTGCCTTCATCCGAGACGCCATTGTAGAATCAGCCCAGGGGAAGCTCTTGAATCTTTCGGGTAAGCATTCAGCTTAGGGACTTGGGTGTAAAAAAAATACCAATTAAAGTAGGGTGGGCAAAGTTATGTTATCTAGAAGACTGATTTTAACCAAAAGGTTTTTGCCTGATAGTAGGCTGGGCAAAGTTATCTGATCTAGAAGAATGATTTTAACCAAAAGGTTTTTGCCTGATAGTAGGCTGGGCAAAGTTATCTGATCGAGAAGAATGATTTTAACCAAAAGGTTTTTGCCTGATAGTAGGCTGGGCAAAGTTATCTGATCTAGAAGAATGATTTTAACCAAAAGGTTTTTGCCTGATAGTAGGGTGGGCAAAGTTATCTGATCTAGAAGAATGATTTTAACCAAAAGGTTTTTGCCTGATAGTAGGGTGGGCAAAGTTATCTGATCGAGAAGACTGATTTTAACCAAAAGGTTTTTGCCCACCCTACTTCTTACCAAACCACACTAAGTATAGGAAAATTACTTACTCGCTATCTCAGATTTTTGGTTTAAATCTTCCACTAACTTGACTAGATCACCATTAGTCTCTGCCCATGACTCCCGCTCATTCCTAACTTTACCGAGGTGGGATTCAATATTTGCTGGTGTAATTAGAACACCAAAATCCTCTGGAACAGTCTGAACTTGATAACTGAACAGGCGATTCAGGATTAGATCACCTACTTCCTCGCGATAATGAGAGCTATCCCAATAGTTTTTCATCCCTTCCCTAATCGATTCTGTGGTAATGCTGTTATAACCAGAAAAATCCCACAATGGTGTAATCTCCACTAACCGACGTTTCCATTCTTCAAACACTGGCCAAAGTCCAGTAACCCTAAGACTTTCCCATTGAGTAGCATGGGATGGTGATATAAATACTTTTAGCTCTATCCCTTTTTCCTTACAGGTATCAACAATGTCTTGAAGATCATCCAAAAAACTATCGGAAAGTCGATACTCTTTATAATATCCATCACTTGTCATTAAGCCCTTGAGCGTGTCCTTAAACCTTCCTAGTGAAGGTTGATCGGGCTTATTGTTATAAACAAAACGCATACCATGGGCATCATAAAGATAGTAAGCCTTTGACTTGATACTAGAACTTACGGTTGATTTGGTAGCATTCAGCGCGTTTAGGGATAGGGTCGAATTAATCAACTCTTGCAGGGGAATAGTTTCTTGATTAAGAAGACTTTCCTTAAAATCTGGAGCATTAGTTTTCAAGTCATTGAACATGAAAAAATCAATACCAATCACAACGGTTTTTAAATCCGGTTGATTAGTTATAGCATGGTCAAAATAACGTTTAACTTCATACATATTTGGACCAACTAGTGCCAAATTGTATCCGGAGTTTCCTGGTTTCAGTCCTGGGTGGTTTGGGTTAAGTCCCAGGTCAGTTCGTGATGAACCTAACAAAACGATTTTGGGTTCATTACGAATAACATCTATAGCCTTGAATAGTCTGACATGGTTAAATTGTTCAGGTTTTAACTGATTTAGACCGGGTAACTCTGGGCTATTTATGACTCCGTAAGGGTCAACAGCAGCGTTCAATAAGCCAAACCCAAATAAACTGGGAAAGGTAACTGCTGCCAAGGTTAGGTTAAATCGACGATAGGAGTTCATATATATAGGATGGTAGATGGGATGGGATTGCTATAGTGCTATTCGATTTTTAATTTTACCAGTGAAAATATTCGATGAAACAAAAAAAAACCTCAGCTGATACTGAGGCTTGTAGGGTATATTTGCTTGAGGTAAGCATTCAGCGGTCAGCGGTCAGCGGTCAGGGGTCAGCGGTGAGCAGACTTATAGCGCTACGCGCAAGTCCGCAAGTCCGCAAGTCCGCAAGTCAGAAGTAAGCGATTACTTACGTTTCGGAGTTTAGGAGCGATGCAGAGGTGCGACCCGTGGCGAATT
>NZ_JAAHGN010000785.1:0-3642 GCF_010672485.1 Moorena sp. SIO2C4
TTTTTTTTTTTTTAAGGATCCGCGGACACCCAGGATTTAACCCCTTCCCCTACCCACCGTCCTTCAAGCTCATCGATATCGACGCATTGCTCAACAGACCCCCCAAGTCTATGTACTAGCAGCACCGGAAACAGAATTTAAGAGTAGTTCAGAGTATCACGAAACGGTGGCATTTGAACCCAACGATACCCTCTCTCAAGAATGGCATTTGGTAGTTATTGGGCAAAGTTACACAAACTGTTTGATTTGTCAAGAACGACCCACACCAATACTAGAGGTGACCAATGGGGAAATGGACTCATCCCGACGTTTTGAAGGCATCTGGACATTTGACCGGAGGGTGAGTCAAAAAGCAGCTGAGATATTACTCAATCGCATTCAAATTTACCGACCTGAACTGGCAGCTAAGATTGAACAGGCTAAATCTCAGTATTTAGATCAGTATTTAGAGAATTCATTAGTAGTTAGTGCTCAATTAACCCGAAACTCTACCAGTAATCTATCCCCTCTCGACCAAGCTCAAAGTTCCGAAAATTCTGACCCTTTTGTCCAGCGCTTGGTGACTTACCTACAGGCAGGTCAGTATAAATTGCTCAAAGCCTATCGCTCCATTGCTGCTCAGGGAAAGAAAGAATCTCTGATCAACTCTATTTCCAATGCCATTAGGCGATCCCTTGACCCCAATGCCATTCTTGAAGTCGCTGTGCAAGAGTTGGGTAAAGCCCTTGAAGCATCACGGTGTCTGATTTATCGCTGTAAAGGAACAGATACCACTACTATCATCAATCATGAGTTTTTAAAGCCCCTTAGTAAGGGGGATCAACCATTAGTGCCCACACTAGGAAAAATATGGCCATTGCAAGACAATTGTCTATTCCAAGAGGTTGTCCAGAGTGGAGAACCGATTTATGTAGAAGACACCCAGACAGATCCTCGGATTAACGGTACTAATTCCAAAAATAAAACTGGTAATCCAGGATCAAAAACCTTGCACAATCTAGTCCAAGAGTTTGCCATTCGCTCTTGGCTGAAGGTACCGGTGCTGTATCAGGGTCAGTTATTGGGCATGTTAGATCTACATCATTGTGGCTCCGAACCTTATCAATGGGAAAAAGATGAGTTAGCCTTAGTGGATGCGATCGCAACTCAAGTCGGTGTAGCTCTAATTCAAGCCGAAGCCTACGCCAACCTAGAAGATTTGAATCAGCAGCTAGAAGCTCTTGACCGCACCCGTAGCAATTTAGTCGCGATTACAGGTCATGAACTGCGGACTCCCCTATCCACAATTCAAGTATGTCTTGAGAGTCTAGCTAGTGAGCCAGATATGTCCCTAGAATTGCGTCAGGTGATGCTCAATACTGCCCTCGCTGACGCTGAACGAATGCGGAAACTGATTCAGGACTTCCTGACTCTTTCCCGCTTAGAAAGTGGTCGTGTTGAATGGCACCCAGAATCCCTGTCCCTAAGAGAGTGCATCGACCTTGCCCTGAGTAATGTTTGCGCTCGCCGTTCTGAAGATGAACGACCTAGTTTATCGGCTCAAGTTCCAGATAACCTTCCATTAGTCAAAGCCGACGGAGAGTGGCTAGTTGAAACTCTAGCTAGACTTCTCGATAATGCCTGCAAATTTACCAGCCCACAAGGAGAAGTAAAAATAAGTATCCAAACACTGGACAATTCCATGATAGTAGTTATTATCGAAGATTCTGGACGTGGTATTGAACCCAATCGGCTGGAAGCTGTGTTTGACCGCTTCTATCAAGAAGAAGGTGCTCTGCGGCGAACTACTGGGGGAACAGGGCTAGGTTTAGCAATTTGTCGCCAAATTGTCAAAGGCTGGGGTGGAAAAATTTGGGCAAATTCAGCTGGCAAAGACCAAGGTTCTCAGTTTTACTTTACTGTTCCTATTATCCAAACTCCAAAGTCAAAGCACTCAAAAGCTCGGCGTAAACGTTAGGGGATTCGAGATAGCGAAAGTTTGGGAGTGCTACAAAAGTAGTGATTTTAGCTCCTGTTACCTTGACCAGACCGTAAGCAAATCACCATATCTTTAGCACTACCAATACTTGAACCTTAATCTTTCATCCTTGATCAGCCGTTATACCTCTAAATTAGAGATTATTCAGTTAGAAAAAAAACGTCAAACCCTATTCCCCTGCTCCGGAGCTCTCTGCTCTCTTGCTGTCAGAACCATCAAATTCAAATGAAGACCAGCTTACTAAGGGGACAATCGTTTAATCACCCAATCCCGATCTTCACCACGATTGTAGAGCAACCGATCGTGGAGCCGACTGGGACGTCCCTGCCAAAACTCAATTTCTGATGGAATCACCCGGAACCCTCCCCAGTGGAGTGGACGAAGTACCTCTTTATTTTCATAGTCCTGCTTCAGTTGCTGTAGCCGTTGCTCTAACACCTCACGACTAGGGATGACTTGGCTTTGATCTGACACCCAAGCCCCCAGCTGAGAACCCTTGGGGCGGCTGTTAAAATAATCATCAGACTCAGCGGCTGTTAGCTTCTCCACTCGCCCCTCAATCCGTACCTGTCGTTCTAACTCAGCCCACCAAAACGTGATGGCAGCCCAAGGATTCTCGATTAACTGCTGCCCCTTGTTACTGTCATAATTAGTGTAAAAGACAAATCCCCGCTGATCGTAGCCTTTCAGCAGTACCATCCGGGCAGAAGGTTTACCATCGGGTGTTGCTGTCGCTATAGTCATGGCATTCGGTTCTGGCAATTGGGCAGCCACTGCCTGGTCAAACCAAATTTTGAATTGCTCAAAAGGATTGGGGTGGACATCGATTTCACTCAAACCCTTCAATGTGTATTCCTTACGTAAATCAGCTATTCTAGTATTCATGTGTCTTGCCTTATAATTGACCAGTTTTGGTGGCATTTTTTATACCTCCCTACCAAGCAGGTGTAGGCTTGAAGGAAAATCCAACTGCTGCTATACTGCACACAGTCATAACCTGAGCTAATCCAAGCTCCCCCCAGCCCCCCAAAATAGCGGGGGGAGAAGAGATAAAAAGTTCAGTTGATGACCGTGCCAAGTAGATGTCCTTGACCTGTGGGCGTTGGGACACCTGTGCACGTTCCAGTAATCGGCAAGTTAAAAAAGCCGATTTTTCGTGTTATCTGTTGTAGAAGTAGTAAGCAACTGCAACGGTTTTGGATTAAGCTGATGCGACAGATTAATTTTTTGCTGATTTTCTCTCTATGTCTGGCACTAGTCTTATTTGGCTTGGAAAATACCCAATCTGTTTCCATTAGGATTATTGATGGTATCCAGGTTAAGGCTCCCTTGGCGATTGCACTGATTCTAGCCATGTGGCTTGGAGCAGTAATAGCCTGGTTATTCAACTTGTGGACGCGATTTATCAATTTTATAGGAACTCGTAAGATGGTTGGGCAGATACGCTCGAAGGATGAACAGATTAGACAATTAGAAGACGACATTCAACAATACAAAATTGAGATTGAACAGAAACAGTTTCTCTTATCGGCATCTGACCCAATGGGAGATAATCCACTATTAGACTAATTCTAGGATTACCATAATTCTAGGATTACCATTGGGGATTGGTAAAATGTGAAGGAACTGAATCTCCCCTATACGCTATAGGATTCAATGCCTGA
>NZ_JAAHGN010000786.1:0-3642 GCF_010672485.1 Moorena sp. SIO2C4
TCCCAGATGCAGCGGCAGAAAAGCAAATGTTGCTCAATACTCAGAAAGGATTTCGTGGACGCCGTTTGGATTTAGAACGTCTGAAACCTCTAGCAACTGTAGAACAAATTTTGAGTGCTCGTCAAGAGGTTAAAGCTGTCCAAGTAGACGAGAAGGTGCTGGATTATTTGCTAGCCTTAGTTCAGCAAACCAGGCAAAATCCTGATTTAGCCTTGGGAGCATCCCCGAGAGCTGCTGTAGCTTGGTTACAAACCAGTAAAGCCCAAGCTGTGTTATCAGGACGGGATTATGTGACACCGGATGATGTAAAAGCGATCGCACTCCCTCTACTCCGTCACCGTCTGATTCTGAAACCAGAGGTGCAGTTAGATGGGTTACAGATCGATAGCGTAATAGCTTCATTACTCAAGCAAGTTCCAGTGCCTAGGTGAGTGGCTCAGCACTCAGCACTCAAAAAAAATTATGATTCCCTCACAACGAACCTATTTACTGTTAATACTAGGTATTGCGATCGCATTATTACTCGCTACTGTTTTTAATCAGCAAATCAGTCTAATTAGTACTCTTGTCTTTGATGGAATTGTCCTTGGTATAGCCTTATGGGATGGAAAACGGGTCAAACCTAACCGAGTCAAGGTAACCCGCACCCCTTTACAACGGTTATCCATTGGGCGAGATAATCCGATCGTGCTGTCAGTGGAATCTAGAAATCAGGTTGCTCGAATTCTGATTAAGGACTACTATCCATTAGAGTTTGCTGTTTCCACCCCAACCATCACTGCTACCCTTGACCGGAATAGTAACAAGGAACTAACCTATACGGTTCACCCAGCCAAGCGAGGTCAGTTTCACTGGGGAGATATTCACGTGCGCCAGTTGAGTCCTTGGGGCTTGGTGTGGCATGATTGGAAAATCCCAGGGAGTCAGAACGTAGCAGTTTATCCAGACTTAGTTAGTTTGCGATCGCTTTCTATTCGCCTGACCCTGGAAAATACTGGTACCATCGGCCGTTCCCGACGCTTGGGTGGTGGCACAGAATTTGCTGAACTGCGGGACTATGGCATTGGTGATGACACTCGCCTGATTGATTGGAAAGCCACCGCTCGCCGCTCTCGCCCTTTAGTAAGGGTGCTGGAACCGGAAAAAGAGCAGACTTTAATTATATTACTGGACCGGGGACGGTTGATGACTGCACAGGTACTTCAACTGAAGCGGTTTGATTGGGGATTGAATAGTACTCTAGCCCTAGCATTAGCTGGGTTACATCGGGGCGATCGCGTGGGCGTGGGTGTCTTCGATCGAGACATAACGACCTGGATTCCACCAGAACGGGGTCAACATCAACTATCGAAACTCATAGAACGCCTCACTCCGATTCAGCCAGTGTTATTAGAACCGGACTATTTTGGTGCTGTATCAAAACTCGTGAATCAGCAAACTCGTCGTGCTTTAGTCGTACTGATTACAGACATCGTGGATGTTACTGCTTCCGCTGAATTGCTAGCAGCCCTAGAACGCCTCACCCCTCGCTACTTACCGTTTTGTGTCACCCTTCGAGACCCCCTTGTTGACCAATTGGCGCACACTCCGCCTAATACAGCTGAGTTAGAGAAAATTCCTAGTGAAGACCAGCTTTGGCACAGGGAATACCAGGCCCAGGGGAGAAATAGCATTAGTGTTGATCTCAACCCTGACCCGGGGCAAGCCGCTTATACCCGTGCTGTGGCTCTGGATTTAATTGCCCAGCGCCAAGTTGCCTTTGCCCGGTTGAAGCAAAAAGGAGTTTTGGTCTTGGATGCACCAGCGAATCAGATTAGTCAGCAACTGGTTGAGAGCTACTTACGAGTTAAAGCTCGGAATCTACTTTGAACAAACATGCGACGCATTCCCCCACCTGGCCGTAGGCCACGCTGCGCGAACGCTCAGGTGGGGGTCAAGGAGCATTGATAAGTCGATTGCCATCTTATCTTTTGTAGGTTAAAATATTAACTATAGGAGATTTTATTAAACCAGTGAAAACGCCAACTAAAGTTATACGAACTGACAAGTGGCAACTTAGTCCGACCCCCGATCAAAAACTACTATTAGGGGAAACGGTTAAAGTATATCGCCGCGCTTGTCGGTATTTGGTTGGTATTATTTATACTCATTGGTCTGAGCTTGGCAATTTAACAGCAGATCAATTAACTCCTGCTGTTGAGCGGCTAATGCACCAAACAGCCAAGCGACCTGACATAAAATATCCCCAGTTCAATAAGACTTTTTATAAGTTTCCTAGTTACTACCGTCGAGCAGCAATTGCATTTGCAGCTGGGCAGGTTAGTAGCTATGTAACTCGATACCGCGAATGGCAATCTGGTAGTCGAAAAAGAAGAGATAGTAAGCCACCAAGATTAAATGCTGATACTGGCTGCTATCCAGCTTTGTACAAAGGACAGTGTTACAAGCTGCATGGTTTCGACCAAGTAGAAATCAAAGTTTTTGATGGCCAAAACTGGGTCTGGACTATGGTTCAAATCACCGGTTTAAGAGAGCGCCACCAGGTGACTACAAACAAAATGATGTCTCCGTCGTTGATTTTCAATGATAGGTGCTGCCATCTGTCTGTTCCATTCACTTGTAAGCCAGAAAAACGCAAACCAGAGGCTAATGTTACTGCGGTAGATTTAGGTATAAACACTACTGCTACCGTAGCAGTCGTAACCCATGACGGCACTGTAATCCATCGTGATTTTCTTCACCTTGGAAGAGACATAGACCGCAGGGATAAACGACTAAAGTCCGTATCAAAAAGAGCATCAAAAACGATGGGCAGAGGAGGAAAACTGCATAAAGGGTTTTGCTCCAAGACTTATCAAAAGTGCCAAAGAATTAATAATCAAATTAGCCATGTTGTCTCCAAGCGGATTGTAGAGATTGCTGAAAAGTTTAATTCTGTTCGCGTAGCGTGGCCTACGGCCTTAGCAATTGTCTTTGAGAATCTTTTGGGGTGGAAGCCAAGAGGTGGGAAAAAGCGCTCTAATTTAAGGCAAAGATTCCACGGATGGCTCAAAGCAAAAATTCGCAGCTTCACGGAAATGAAATGGGCTGAATTAGGTGGCAGAGTAATAGAGGTTGTTGCTGCCTATACTTCAAAGTTGGCTTTTGATGGCTCTGGTACGGTCAAACGAAATTCCCAACAATACTCCAAGGCAACCTTCCCTTCAGGTAAGCGGTTTAATGCAGATTTAAACGGTGCTTACAACATCGGTGCTAGAGGTGTGCTTAAACTCGTTCGTAGAAATAGCAACGAGGGTCGTTCCAGCAAAAGCTCTGGACGACCGCCTAGAAGCTGGGCGTGCTTGTGTGACCTGTGGACTAGGGGTAGTTCCAGGTTAGCATAGGACACCACCACCTCGTTCAGGTGGTGGAAGCTTCATGTATCCTCAAGTTTCTGACTACTACAATATATAACCAAAAGGGTAAACAGTCCGATTCCAACCAAATA
Organism: Moorena sp. SIO2C4; assembly: GCF_010672485.1. Taxonomy (NCBI): domain Bacteria; kingdom Bacillati; phylum Cyanobacteriota; class Cyanophyceae; order Coleofasciculales; family Coleofasciculaceae; genus Moorena; species Moorena sp. SIO2C4. Next base: position 3,488 of record NZ_JAAHGN010000786.1, read on the forward strand.
CTTGAGGAATGATGGCACTAAGGGACTGGGAGATAAAAACCCTTCAATAATACCAGCAATAATCAACATCGGCACAATCCCAAACATCAACTGAGCCGCTTGGGAGCCATAAAATTTCAATGCATCTACCCGGCGATATTGGCCTGGAAACAGAA
>NZ_JAAHGN010000787.1:0-3639 GCF_010672485.1 Moorena sp. SIO2C4
AAATCGTTCAACAGTTTTGGCAATCACAGCATTCAAAAATCTGTAAAGGGTCCTTACAGTCCGGGCAACCCAAGTTTGCTGGGACCTCAAGGGTTTAAATCGCCCGGCCCTCTTCCCGATAAATTCCCCTTCCCACACAAAAATGCATAGGAAAGTCCGTTTGCCGTAAGCCTTACCCACCTCACTGGCAGTGGTATCGGACAGCTTAGTAGCAAAACTAGCAACATAGCCCAGTAACAATAACTGCTGGTAAGGAGCATCCACCAGTAGGGTACCCAAGGCACAAATCGCTCCAGTCAGTGCTGAACCCCAAACATTCTCTGGTCCCCTAGCACCGGAACGCTTTTCCGCAATTCCTGCCGCTTCCTTTTGCGCCATACCAATGCGGGTGACACCAGACCCTACCAAAAAGTAAAATCCGACTACTGTGTAACCTGGCCAGCTCAGAGTACCCCAAATCAGTACGCCTAATATCCAAGCGTGGACAATCCCAGCAGGGGTGAGTAATTTTTTGGGGGCTATCCATACCATGGCAAGGAAAACTGTGTTCACTGCAACAGCAACTAGCCAAGGATTTAAAGAAAGACTATCATCAAGCATAGCAAAATAGTTATATTGGTAATTAGTAATTGGTTAATTGGTAATTAGTAATTGATAATTGGTAAGTGGTAATTGATAATTGGTAATTGTAATTGCTTCCGAGCCATTACCCCAGCACTCATACCCTATTACCCATTCCCCATTATCCAAAAAACCAATAACAAAGCACACTACTGAAGCAACCGGATCCCAGATTAGGTCAGATTCTTGAATAAAGTTGAATTTCTTTAAAACCTTGGCCAAAAGGCCACGCTACGCGAACAACCTACCCTACAAGAGATCCCTGGGCAAGAACAACCTTCAACCCTTTTGCCTTCAACCGTCAAAACCTTCAACCTTCAACCGTCAAAACCTTCAACCTTCAACCGTCAAAACCTTCAACCTTCAACCGTCAACCTTCAACCTTTAAAACCTTCAACCGTTTTCCCCTCAAACCAAAACTTATGAAACCAGTCCTATTTCATCTCGCATTTCCCGTTACCGACATTGAGCAAACTAAAGTCTACTACGGTGATGGACTTGGCTGCGAAATCGGTAGAGAATCTCGCCATGCGGTGATTCTGAATTTATACGGTCATCAACTCGTGGCTCACCTAACCAAAGAAACCCTGACACCTCAGCGGGGTATTTATCCTCGACATTTCGGGTTAGTTTTTACATCCCTGGCTGATTGGGAAGCCTTACTTTACCGTACTAAACAAAAACAATTATCTTTCTACGAGCAACCCAAGACCCGCTTTCCCGGTCAACTTACAGAGCATCGCACTTTCTTCCTCCAAGATCCATTTTATAACTTAATGGAGTTTAAGTTCTACTGTCATAGTTCAGCAATTTTTGGTGGACGTGAGTTGGCAGAAATTGGCGATCGCGTTTAAGCCAAATCCTTTTCAGCAATTCTCAAACGAGAAACACACCCAAGAAGGGTTGATGAACACAAAGGTTGATAAAACTAGAAAAACCCCTTACTGAGTAAGGGGTTTTTTCAGCTAAGCTGATTGGAACTACTGATACCAAGTCCCTATAGCTTCCACGGTCGCTGTTTTGGGGGGCTAGTTCTGATCGTCAATCAGCTCAGGTTATAACCGTGTGCAGTATAGCTTAGATAAGGTTGGGGTTGAAGCCAGCCTCGGGTGGCTGGTCGATGACCATTGCATCCCTCAATTCAGACCCATTCAAGTGCCAAAAAGCAATAGTATTATTGTTGTTCCAGACAATATCATACTTGCCGTCATTATCTACGTCTGCAATACCCTGAATGCTCCATCCAGTTGAGCTTAGTATTCCTAAGGGCTCACCATCCCGTGTGAGGATGTCACCTTTGACTAGTTTCTTATTAGACATCTGCCATGTGGCAATCTGTCCACTCTCCGAGTGGTACCACAGAATCTGGTCTTGGCCATCGCCGCTGAAGTCCGCCACAGCTTCGATTTGCCATCCAGTTGATGATGGTGCTAGTACCGGCTCATCGTCTCGTGTTACCACGGCAGCATCGACTAGTTCGTTGCCATTTATCTCCCATATGCCAACCTGTCCACTATCCTGGTTGTACCACAGAATCTGATCTCGATCCCCACCACTGAAGTTACCAGCACCGTGGATTTCCCATCCACTGTCTTCGGCTATCAGTAAAGCCTGACCATCCCGTTCAATGCTCCCCTTATTCACCAGCTGGTCACCATCTATTTCCCAGATTGCAACCTCTCCAGTATCTCGGTTGTAGGCGAGAATATCATGTTTGAGGTCACCGTTAAAGTCAGCAAACTCGGTGATTTCCCATTCCATGGGGTCTACCTCACCAGACTCAATAATCACCTCCTTGATCTCGTCACCTTGCCCTTGCCAGTATTTAATGGCTCCGGTTACTTTGTTAAGCCAGAATACATCATCCGTTTCACCGTCGCCATCAAAGTCTCCAGTACCTTGGATTTCCAAATTGAGATCTTTTTCCGCAGGAAGGCTAACTGTATTTACCTGGTGAGTATCATCTATCTTCCACAGCTTATTCTCTCCTGTCAGTGAATTACGCCAGACAAACCTGGTACTATTGTCAGGAACTGACGATGTGTCATCAGCAATGGTAATCTGAGCAAACCTTTTGCCAACTAAGTTATAATCTTCGCTGGTATTTAAGACCAGGTTAACAGTTTCATCACCTTCGTCGATTCGGGAGTCGATTTCTGGAGTGATTTTCAGCTCGACGGAAGACTCACCAGCGGCAATAGTGACTGACCCATTGAGGGTTTCACTGTAGTCATCTGCGGTAGCAGTGCTACCAAAAGTCATGTAACTGACAGTAAGGTCTTCACTAGTGTCTCCGGAACGAGTGATGGTGATGCTGCCTGGGTCTTGGTCTTTTTCCGCTGCCTCAAGGTCACTAGCAGTGATCGTGACAATCGGGATGTCATTATCAAAAATATTGGCAGTGACTAACCCAACATTGCCCAGGGGATAGTTCACACTGTCCTCGGATTTGGTAATCTCGTGGCTGATGGTACTTTCGTGATCCCCTTCAACCTCTTGATCATCCAGCCCTCGCACTGTGATAGTTTGGAGTTTTGCCTCATTGAAGGTAAGCACTTGCTCTGAAGCAAAGGTAGTTCCATCTAAACTGATTTCAGTTTGATCATCAGCTTTGATAGTAACTTCTACTTCTCCAAGGGGCTGTTTAGTTAACGCAACAGTGTAGATACCAGTACCACCCTCAAATAGTATTGGGTTTTCACTGATGATAATCTCTGGGGTTGTGGTAACAGTCTCATTATCAGTAATGGTAATCTCGGTGGATGGGATATTGAGAGTTGATGGATATTTGACCTCATCCCCGGTGTTGATAATGGCGTAGCTGATGGTGCTGGTGTGCTCACCTTCGACAACGGTGTCATCCACCGCCATTACCTTAATGGTTTTGGCAGCAGTATCGACTAGGCTGACCACCACTTCGTTGTCGAAGCTCTCTCCATCAACACTGATTTCACTGTTGTCATCGGCAGTAATGGTGATTTCTACTGCCCCAGATGGAACAGTGTCAAGAGCAATAGA
>NZ_JAAHGN010000788.1:0-3638 GCF_010672485.1 Moorena sp. SIO2C4
AAGCGCGGATCATTATGTTCCGCGCGCCATTCCAATCCCGTGGTAAAGAGAAGCCACATTTTGGGCATTGGAATTTTTTACTGCCGCCTAATTTTTCGTGAATTTGACCACATTCTGGGCAAGTTTTACTGGTGTAAGATTCGTTAACTAAGACAACCAAAACATCATGACGATCTGCCATTTGAGTTAAGTGCTGGCGAAACTTGTAGTGACTCCAAGTGAGCATGTTACGAGCTGTTTTCTTGTTTAATTTCCTAGCTGACTTTACTACCATCACAGATGTCTCAAACGTTGGTAAAAAGATAAGCTTGTAATTATTGACAAGGAAAGAAGCTGACTTGTTATGGCAGTCCTTGATTAGATTTTGAATCTTTTGGCGTAAACGATGAGCAGCATTTTTCATTGCTCGTCTCTGTCTTTTTGCAGAGCTTAAGTCAATACGACTCATCAACCGATCTAGTTGCTGACAGAGTCTTTGAATCCTGCCAATATCACCAGAACCTATTTCTACATAAGTTTTACCATCAAAACCGGTAATAAATGTTCTAACGCCTGGGTCTAAAGCTATTACTTTATCCTGAGCAGTAGGGATAGGTTCAATATATTCCGGAAAAATCCCGTACCATTTCCCTTTAATCCATACTAACTGAGTTCCATATATGCATTCTTCAGGGAAACCTTGAGGTGAACGATAAGACAAGCCTTTTACTTTTGTTGGGTACCAGCATTTTTTTTTGAAGTCTCCCGCTTTAAATTTAATAACTTGCCTTGTTTCTCGACAAGATTTAAACTTAACATAACCCTGATTGGCTTTGGCTTGCTTGAAACTATCAATTGCATCGGCTACTGCTTCTTGTAATTGATGACCTGGAAGTTGGTTTACCCAATCTGGTCTATCAACTTTTCTCGCTAGTTTTTGTAAATCATAAGCACTACCTTTATAACCGTTTTTAAGCATGGCTACTGACCAATTATAGATCCAACGATAAGCATTAAGCCAAGTTTTCCAGATTTTATGAAGTTCTTTAGACGGAAACACCCTGATCTTTGAGACACTGTTGGGTGTCAACTTCACCGTCTGATTCCGAGGTTTTTTCTTGTACCGCTTTCGTGACTTGTTTTTGGTATTTTCGGAGTCCGTAAAGCCTAGCAGAGAAACAGTGGAGGATGGACAAGATATCTTCGACGAGTTCTTGCTCTGGGGATAATTTACGTTCATTGAGAACCAAGAGTTTAACTCCACTTTTTTGGCACAACCATTCAAGTAACGGAAATCCAAATCGGACTGCTCTATCTGGGTATGCAATGACAAATGCCGAGATATCACAGCTGTATATTCGTTCCAATATTTTGAGAAACTTTCGCCGTTTAAAATTGAGTCCCGATCCAACTTCTGAAATAACTTCAGCGTTTGGGTATTTTGACCGTAAAAATTCAGCTTGTCGATCAAGGTCGTCTCGTTGGGAGTGTGTAGAGACTCTTGCATAAGCGACAATGGGCTTACTCTGCGTGTGTTGTCCTTCAACACAAAACCTTCTTTGATTCCCTTGAGTCCTGATGCTGTCAAGTCTTCCGTCTTTATCCCATCTCCTGAGTGTTGTAATGGAGACACCGTAATATTGGGCTGCCTCTTTTGGGGTGACATATTTTTTCATAACAGCTTAACCTTTACAAATCTATACTTACATATTTGTAAAGGTATGACAAGGTTTGATAAGATTAAATGCTCATAGTTACACCTCCGTTTCTACACTCACGCTCGCGTCCCCTTACTGGAATTGTAAAATAGAAGGTGGCACCGTGACCTAGTTCTGACTCTACCCAAATTTTGCCCCGGTGGCACTCCAGAATCTTTTTACATATAGCCAAACCCATACCTGTGCCAGGATACTCATCCCGGGTGTGCAGACGTTGGAAGATCACGAAAATGCGATCGCTAAACTGCGGTTCAATGCCAATCCCATTATCCTGCACTGAAAATAGCCATGAATCTTCGAGTCGTTTTGCCCCCACATGGATTTCCGGTGGCTGTTCACTGCGGAACTTGATCGCATTACCGATTAAGTTCTGGAACAGTTGCATCAACTGGGTGCTATCAGCCATAACTGTTGGGAAGGGGTCATGGGTAACCACTGCTCCAGTTTCACGGATGCGTCCCCGCAAATTAGCCAGAGCATGGTCTAAGGCCGTTTCCACTTCCGTCAGTTTAAACTCAATGCCCTGCAAATCGACTTTCGAGTAAGCCAACACATCATCAATTAGGGTTTGCATGAGGCTGACTCCCTCAACCGCAAAGGTAATAAACTCGCTGGCATCTTCGTCAAGCTTGTCATTATAGCGCATTTCTAAAAGCTGCACATAATTCGCCACTTGATTCAGGGGTTCTTGCAGGTCATGGGATGCCACATAAGCAAACTTTTTCAGTTCAGCATTGGAACGTTCTAGATCCTGAGCCAATTGAGCCAATTCATCAGCTTGGCGCAGAACAATATTAATCAGTGCTTTCCTCAGTTCCAGTGCTGTCTTAATTTCTACCTGTTTCCAGGGTAAAGAGGTTAAGCGAACGGTTTCTTTCCATAGTTCAAAGGATTTACGGGGCGACAGTTGCAAAGTCCCCTCTGTGTGGGTTGTTTCAAAGGCTTTATTGGGGTCACCCCCCCAATTAACCGTTTGAATCACCTCTGATCGGAACCACAGTACATAGTTTCTCTTGGAAATGGGGATGGCTAGCAGGCCACTACCAATATCTTTAAACCGTTGTGCATCAGGATAAATGCGAGGCAGAGAATCAGTATAGAAAACCTCTTGATTAACATTCTGTTTCAGCCATTGCACCAAAAACTTCAGGTCTTCTTCACTAGGGGTTTCACCAATAACCGTAAAATTATCCCCAAAACAAATTGCTGCACCTTGAGCACTGGTTAAGTCCAGTAAATTGGGGTCATGCTTAACTAAGCCATCAATAAAGTTTTCTTCTTGGGACATATACTCAATCAATATTGATTGAATATAGGACAACTTCATCTGATAGTCATAGTCTTCCGTCTCTTCTCGGGCTGAAATTTCTGAGAAAATCACTCGTCCTAAAAATTCGCAAGCTTTGCGCAACTCATAGGATACATACTTAGGAGTTTGATGATGACAAGCAATAAGTCCCCAGAGTTTTTTATCTTTAATCAATGAAATAGTCAAAGACGCCCCAACTCCCATATTGTGGAGGTACTTGATATGACAGGGGGAAGCACTTCTGAGAATTGATAATGTTAAATCAAGGGGGCGATTGGTGATGGGATTATCGGTAGGAAAAATCTCAACAGGTTGGGAATTGGCATCTGGAATTAAGCGGATCCAATTGGAACAGAATAATCGTCTAGCTGGTTTAGGAATATCGGATTCTGGATAGTGTAAGCCTAGGTAAGATTCCAGACTGTCTAGTTTTTCTTCGGCAATAACTGCTCCATGGTCATCATCTTCAAACTTATAGAGCATCACCCGGTCAAACCCAGTGACTTTTCGCACCTCTTTGACAATGATCTGACAAAAATCTCGGAGGTTTGAGGTTTGTTGGAGCTGGTTGATGGAGGCTCTTGCTAGATGATAAAAGCTTAAAAATGGGATAGTTTCCCGGGAAACTATCA
>NZ_JAAHGN010000789.1:0-3638 GCF_010672485.1 Moorena sp. SIO2C4
TCAAGACTGGGGTTATTTATGTCAGTTTTGTCCAAAACTCCCTGACATTACCAGGAACTCGATGCCAAACTCCAGCAATCCCAGCAGCCGAAATTGACCGAAGATTTGGTTACCGACCCTCTGATCTACCTTTAGAACCGGAAAAATGCTTACAACAAAACGATGACCAGCTAGAACTGTTGCTGATCACAGCAGACGGTAATCCAATTCTGCGGCGAGTCTATAACGCAAATCGTGCTGAAGTCCTAGCTGTGACTAGGACCTTTCATCGAACACTGATAAATCCCCGAAGCTTGGATGATAAGGATTATCTCAAACCAGCTCAGCAACTTTACCAATGGCTGATCGGACCGTTGGAGGCTGAGTTAAAAGCTAATAAGATCGAGAGCCTGATATTTGCCATGGATCAGGGGTTGCGCTCCCTACCCCTGGCTGCTCTCCACGATCAAAAGAATTATCTAGTGGAAAATTATAGTGTCAGCCTGGTGCCTAGCCTTAGTTTGACCTATTCTCGGTTTACCCATGTTCAATCCTTGCGACTGCTGGCGATGGGAGCCTCCCAATTTTCTGATAAACAGGATTTGCCTTGGGTAAAAGTCGAGTTACAAACAATTATCAACAAACTGTGGAAAGGTAACTATTTTCTCAACGAAAGCTTCACTCTGGAAAATTTAAAGGCTCAACGAAAAAAACGGAAATTTGGCATCATTCACTTAGCTACCCATGCTCAGTTTAATCAGGGAGCTCCTGAAAATTCTTATATTCAAATGTGGGACGAAAAACTGGGGCTCGATCAAGTGGAAAATCTGTTTTCTGAGCCATCGGTAGAGTTGTTGGTACTCAGCGCTTGCCAAACCGCTTTGGGAAATCGGGAAGCAGAGCTAGGTTTTGCTGGCTCAGCCTTTCAGGCAGGGGTTGACTCCACTCTAGCAACCCTTTGGTCTGTCAGTGACCAAGGGGCTCTGGGGCTGACTACAGAGTTTTACCGTCAGTTGAACAAGACACCGAGTAAAACTGAAGCCTTGCGACAGGCACAGTTGGCAATGATTCGAGGCAATGTCCGGATCGAGAATGATCACTTATATAGCTCTGGCAAGAAAATTGCTTTATCCTCAGAATTGTCAGGATTTGGAAAACAAAGCTTTACCCATCCCTATTATTGGGCTGCTTTTTTGCTAGTTGGTGATCCTTAGTTATAGGTAAGCTATCAGCTATCAGCTATCAGCTATCAGCTATCAGTTATCAGCTATCAGCTATCAGCTAATGCGCACGCTACTTGAGGTGCTTTTTAATAAAAGAGGTAAGCATTGGTTTAATCTGAGTTAAGTCTGCTGACGGCTGACGGCTGACCACTGACGGCTGACCACTGACGGCTGACGGCTGACGGCTGACGGCTGACGATAGTTGCCCAATCTAGGTCACAACCCAATCGTTTTCAGCATTTCCAAATGCTTTGAAACCGGTACAAGGGTATTGGCAGTAATCATCCCGCTGGCGGCAACTGCTGGTAAACCAATACCGGGAAAGGTTGAGTCTCCACAGCACATTAGTCCAGGTAGGGGTGTGCCAGGACCAGGAAAGATGCCAACTCCTGCTCGAATTGCTGGACCGTAGGAACCTCGGTGGCGGCGCAGAAAGCGTTCGTGGGTGAGTGGTGTACCGACTAGAGTGACTTCACAACGGGAACGAATGTCTGGAATGATCCGCTCCAATCCTTTCCACATGATTTCTGCACGCACCTGCTTTTGTTGTGCATAGGCTTCACTGTTACGATTCATGCCTTGCCAGAGTTCATAGGGTTCGTTACCTGGAGTATAAACGTGAATCACGTGTTTTCCTGGTGGTGCTAGGGATGGGTCTAGAAGGGATGGAATCGATAGCACTACTATATTCTGGGGAGCGGTAACACCCTTTTCCCAGTCATTAACGATAATGTAGTGGCAGGCTAGGTCTTTTTCTAGTCCTTCTGCGTCAATGCCTAAGTGCAGATGCATGAAGCTATCACACTCAGGGGTGGCGTTTCTCTTGGCTCGATAGGATTTTGGTATTGCTGAATCTGGCAGTAGTTTGAGGGTATCCCATACTGAGATATTAGACACTACTGTTTTACGGGCTCGGATTTCTTTGCTGCCCCGCAGACGCACACCTACGGCACGGTTGTGCTCGACTATCACTTCTTCAACATGAGCATTAACTATCAACTGACCGCCATGTTTTTCTAATCCCCGCACTAGGGCATCAACTAGGGCACCACTACCACCAATGGGATAGTCTAGCACTACCCCTGGTCGATACCATTCCGCAAACATAAAGGCCATCTCTGCCGCAATGGTTCCATCCGCTGGTAGTCCAGATAATAGAAAAGAAAGCAAATCCAGCCAATTACGGCTAAAGTTGTCTTTGAGAACACCGTCCATTATCTGGCTAAAGGGTCCTCTGAGCTTGATAGAATTCCCAAGATATGGTAGGAAAGAGGGGGCAAATCGGCTGAGGGTGACCACTGCGCCAAGATCAAAACGGATGGCAGCGAGGGGAATTGCGATCGCAGCCTTAGCTAGGGGTTCCATCACCCGCTGAAGCTCACGCCATTCGGTTACAGCATCATTACCACGAAGCCTGGCTAGAACTTCACAAAACTGATCCGCACCAACGGAGGTGTCAAAGTCACCTTCAGGCAAACGGCAACCCCATGTCTTGTAGGTTTCCCAAGATAAATCCTCACCAATGGCATCTAGCAGTTGTCGCAGAGGATTAGAAGAAGGGCTATAAGACAAACCTGAGTAAAGAGACGGACCGGAGTCAAACTTGAATCCATTGCGCTCAAAAGCGTGAGCAGCACCACCAGGGATTGAGTGGCTCTCGCAGACTGTGACGTTAAAACCGTAGCGAGCTAGAAGAGAGGCGCAGCATAAACCACCAATCCCACTGCCAATTACAACTATATCTGTTTCTTTACTCATCCTTGGGCTCGATAGTTTGGTTTATTCTATTGATAATTACGACAAAAATACTATATTACCAATTTTTCTCGTATCGTTTCTTCATTTGCCCTAAACCCTACCAACACCGCTGTGCCATCCTTCACAAACAGGGGTCGTTTCAGCAGCATCGCATCTTTGGCAAAGGCTTCAACCCACTGCTCTTCGGTCCAAGTCTTTTTTTCTTCACCTATTTCACGGTAGGATTTCCCAGACGTATTACGCATGGGTTTAGAGCCCAAGGCTTCTACCCAGCTGCTAATCATATCAGCAGTTGGTGGATGCTCTTTTGTGTTGATAAAATCATAGTCAACACTGTTATCTTCCAGCCATTTAAATGCTTTTTTGCAAGTGCCGCAGTTGGGAATACCGTAGACTTTAATTGACATAATTTTTATCCTTATTTTTAAGCATTCAGCGGTTAGCGGTCAGCGGTCAGCGGTCAGCCTTCAGCCTTGGCCAAAGGCCACGCTACGCGAACAGCGGTCAGCTTATTTTATTCAAAAGCACCTCAAGTCGCGTGCGCTAATCGCTGATAGCTGATAGCTGATAGCTGATAGCTGATAGCTGATAGCTGATAGCTGATAGCTGATAGCTGATAGCTGATAGCTGATAGCTGATAGCTGATAGCTGATAGCTGATAGCTGATAGCTGATAGCT
>NZ_JAAHGN010000079.1:0-13088 GCF_010672485.1 Moorena sp. SIO2C4
TTTGCTGTAGATGTCCAGCTGATTCCCATTGAGAACCATCACCTCTTCCCGCCAATCCCCAGATACATCAGCAACGTAAAGTCTCGCCGCCTGTTCTTTGAACCGATGGAGAAATTGCCCACTCAGGGCATCGAAAATCCCCACGTCTCCTGGTTTATGGCGCTCTTTGACAGCCACTAATTGCCTCGACTCTCCTGTCCAATCAATCGGGACGATCACCTCTACACCTTTGTCTGTCCATCCCTTGGGAGCAACATCATCCATTTGATAGTTAGCAATCAGTTGACCTTGGGCATCAAAGACAAAGGGTTTCTGGTGCTTCTGGTAACGGCTGCGGCACCACACTTCTAATCCCGGTCGTTGGGGGTCAAAATCACCAATGGCAGCATTTTGTGGTTCTTGATGCTTGTAGTGGGTTTTCCAAATTACGCGATCGCGGTTATAAAGGAAAACCCGATTGCCACCCCCCTCTTCCAGAGCGACTACCTCTAATCCTGGAATGTCTGGACGCACATCAGCCACAAACAGGGAGTCAATATGACCTTTTATGGGAATTTTCAACAACATCTCTCCGTCGGGTGAGATGATTGTCCCACCCAAAACCTCATCTTTGCCATCTCCGTCGAGATCTGCCACCCGTGCCCCATTGTGAGCATTGGCAAGGAAATCATCTCGGCTCCACAATGGTTGAAGGTTTTCACCTTTGAGTAGGTTGTCTAGGGGATAGGCTGCTAGATAACGACCCATACGGTATCCTTCAGCATTAGTGGCCTGAAGTAGTAAATCGCGATCGCCTTTGCCCCGGAAATTGGCTACTACTAAGTGCTCCCAACCCTCTGTACCTTCTGGAGATGGGAGTTTTATAGTTTTCTGAGTCTCTCCATTGAACCCCTCAACAATATGGAGGGTATTGTCCTTGGTTAAAAACAGAACTTCTGTCTTTTGATCTCCATCTACATCAGCTGCTTGGACACCGGGGGCCTGGTTTCCTGGCAATCCTTGGCTCTCTGACTTCCCAGTTACCTGGATATTGATTGACTTGCTCCAGAGTGCTTTACCAGAATGACTGTAAGCTGCTATATAACCTGGCTTAGTAATGATCAAATCTTTCTGACCATCATCATTGATGTCTGCTGCAATCAGTCCACCGAGACGGCGATCGCTGGCAGCAGGCTTAAGTTCAATAACTTGAGGTTTAATCGTGGAATAAGGCAAATTCGACACTTTAGCAATACCTCTTTTTGCCTTGGATTGCTCCACACATCCCCAGCTTAAACAACTATAAAAAATCAATAATAAACATATTTTTAATTGAACTCGCCTCTGGCGTAATCGGTACAAATAGTTCTGCATTTCTATAGATAGTATCAATAGAGATTATCAATTCTTCAATAGCCCTAAGCGCTGTTGCATCTTTCTCAAGATGATCAGATCCGCTTTCTCTATGCCCATTGCCCATAACAGCAGTACATAAACTAGAAACACAACTCCAGCAGTAATAACCAATACCAGAAGGTAAGGCATAAATGAAACCCAAGAGTGTACACCGAGACCGATCAAAACAGCGAGAGTTCCTGCCCCTATGGTTTTTAAGTAGCTCCAGTTGAACCCATGAATATGCAAAACTAGGTAGACTTGCAAGATACGCAGCAGATTTACTGCTAAAATACTGATTCCTGTTGCCACTGCCGCTCCCATCAGTCCCCATCGTGGAATCATGAGCATATTTAATCCGATGTTGGTGATCGCTAACACCACGTCCCCAAAGAGCTTGAGATATTGATGCCCTGACATTGCTAGTACGTGCATGGCTAATCCTCCCGGACCAGCTCTTGCTAATTGCCCTGCTGCTAGAATTGTTAGAGGTAACGATCCGATTTCAAATTCTGAACCGAAAACACGTAGGATATCTTTACCAGCTACTACCACAATTAAGAACAGAGGTACAGTCAAGGAGAAGCTCCAGCGGGCAGCAGTTCTAAAGAGTTTGTCTAATTCTTCAAGCTCTCCGTTACTATAAAGGTTAGCAATCATCGGTGTGAAGATTGTTACCAACGAGCGAGTGAACAGAGTCATCAACAGTGCTGTCTGGGAAGCGGCCCGGTAAATCCCCACCTCTGCTACAGGTCGAAAATATCCCAGCATTAAAGAGTCTGTCCAGAGCATCACCAGCCACAAAAAACTTCCGAAAGATAAAGGGAGGGAAAAGGCAAGTAGTTGCCTGGTTTCGAAGACAGGGGTGATATTTCTGCTCAATAGGGCAGGAAAGATACCTCGAATAAAATGGACGGTGAAAGCTAAAGACACGATTACAGCAAGTAGCCAAGCAATCGCTGCCCCCCACAGTCCCCAGCCAACTTTACATAGTACTACAGCTAATATTAAGTTAATTAATGGTAGCAGAAGCTCCCAAACATAAACTTTGTATGCTGTTATCTGAAATCCTGTAGTAGCAAATGCTCCTACTGTCATACTAGCCCCGAAAGGGAGAGCGATCGCGAACACCCGCAGTGCAAGAGCAAGGTCTGGTTGACCAAAAATCCCCTGGGCAATAAGGTCAGATCCCAAAAATAGACCGATTCCAAATACTATACCGCTGAGGAAAGGTAGTCCAATCCCCTGTAGTAAAACTCCTTTGAGCCGACCATTATCATCTGTACCATGATGGATTGAGACATAGCGTATAGCTCCAGTTTCAAGCCCCATCCTAGAAAATAGTTCTCCGAGTTGGTAGATGATCATTGCCAAGGTGTAAAGTCCGAAGACTTCTGCACCCAGAAGCCAAGCAAGCACTACTTGAGTTACATACTTGAAAGCAGTACTTATGACTTGACCAAGGAAGGATAAACCAGCTCCTTTGACAAATTTGTTGAAGGTGGCATTAATTGGTGCCACTAGATATCTCCTCCACTGTTTCTATCAGTTGCTAAATTCCCAATCTGAGGCGACAATAGATCTTGAGTCTCCGGATGCCGTCGATATGACCTTTAGTGTTTTTAAGCATTGCCAGTATTTTCCGTGGTGGATGTTCAAGGAACCGAAATTGCATCACCTCTAGACCCGAAATTTGAGGTTGATGCCACTGCCTCTCGTACCCATAGCGCTCAAGTGTTCCTCCTGCTACAGCTTCAAAGATACGAAGTTCACGCTCTGTCATTTCACTGCGCCATTTGCCAGCGTTACTGGTCAGAGGAGGTCTAGAAAGATTTTTCTGGTTTTTCTGGTCAGTTGGATAGGATGCACCAACCTTATGGAATTCCAGCATTTCAGGGGCAAATTCCTCCTTAAGAAAGGTGCAAATCTTTCGAACTATACCTTCAGGTTCCAACAATAATTCTTCGTATCGGACTTCTAAAAAAGAGTCATCATTGAGAGCCGTTCTCAACTCTTCCACAGTTTCAAGATACTCTCGCCATTTTTGAGCAAGTGGGTAGATGTGCTTTGGACCAAAGCGAGAACCCTTCCAGGATAGAGCCACATCGCGGCCATCTCGCACTATATGAAGCACTTGCAAATTGGGAAAAGCATTGAAAATTTCGCGCCAGTAGAAAATATGGGCAGGCGTCTTTTCTCCCCAGCGTTGTTTACCTTGGGCATTAGTCCAGGCACCCATGATGCCATCAACTATGCCGTGAAAGTCAAATCTATAGATAGCTTCAAGGGTGTGCTCACGATTGGGAGGGGGAGACCAGTCTCTCATGACCTCGGTTGTCAGGATATCGTCTACCAGACGCTCACGGTTTTGAATCAGCTGTAGGTTACCGTAGTACTTCAGCCAGGGATAAAACGTATTATAGAGGTGAGACTCGAATGGTATAGCAATTCGTGGATGGCAGCCAATAATCCGACTCAGAAGGGAAGTTCCAGAACGAGGACATCCAAAGATGAAGATTGGGGACTCTGAAATACCTAGGTCTGATTTAGATTGGGAAGTCGGTGCTAGACTCAAATTTTTGGTTTGATTCATCTACTTAACTTCTCTTAAATTACTCATAATTTTTATCGAGGAAGCTTATTAAACCTGCTAAAATCAAGGAATTATATACAAGACCAAGATATGGTACAAATATTGACGTTTAGACTTGGATTTGCTGACGCATTCGAATTACCCTAGCTGGAACCCCAATCGCAACAGCATAATCAGGAAGGTTTTTGGTAACTACAGCACCTGCACCAACAATACACCCTTTGCCAATCCGAACTCCATCGAGAACAATTGCTCCGGCACCCAACCAAACATCATCACCAATCACCACTGGTCCTTTAGAATAAACTCCCTGTTCCATCATGGGAATATCCAAACGATCTGATAGATACCGACCACCCCCAATGTAACAGTTACCAGCAATTAAGACAGAACTGCCAATAAAAATGCCAGCACCTGAGGAGATAATAGCATTACATCCAATATCAGTTTTTTTACCAATAACTACAGGACCAGTTTTTCCCTGAATCACACAATTCCTGGAAACAATAACATCGTCTTTTATAGTTATTCCATCCTCTCCAGCACCGCTAGCATCCAGGAGAGCATAATCGTCGATAGCGATGCGGTTTTCAAGAGTAATATTTCCAGGATGACGTAAAACAATTCCCTTCCCCAAAATAACTCCAGAACCTACAGCCTTGAAAAGGGGAGAAAAAAAATTTTTTCTCAATAGATATCCAGCTCCACCAGCCAGATTACCAAATAAAAAAGTAGCTAATTCATATTGAACTAAAGATAATAACTTATTATTTCCTATAACCTTTGCTTGATAACTCTTCAATAAAGAAGAATCTTTTTTATTGAGTTGCTCTGTTAAAGAAACTTTGGATATCAATTTTTTTTCTTTATTGGCTATCATAATCAATGCTATTCTCAACTAGGTTAACTTTTGTTCGGAAACTAATTTAGGATTTTTAATAGATATCCATCCTTGGTCAAGATACCATTGGGCTAATTCCTTTAACCCTTCTTCATCGGAATGGACAGGCACAAACCCCAGTAAATTTATCATCTTTGCTGTGTTAAATGAGCGGTCTTTTGTATAAAACGCTAGCCGTCTTCGATAAATAGGTGGTTCTATGCCCAGGGGACGACAGATGAATTCCAAAAAATCACCTAAGGCAAACAGTGGCGCAGCTGGCAAACTAATGAATTTAAAGGAAATTCCATAGTATTCACTAATAATAGAGACCATTTTTTGAAAGGTTATCGCCTCCTTACTGCCACAAATAAAAACTTCTCCCACTGCTTGAGGATGGGTGGCTGATAGTATAAAAAAATTGGTCAAATCATCAACATGAATTAAGTGCAGTAAGTTACTTCCATTGCCAATTATTGGTATCCACTTACGGCCAACCATTTTGAAAATTTTCAAAAACCGTTTCTCCCCAGGACCGTAGATTCCTGATGGTCGTACCACAGTGACTGGTAAGCCTTCCTTTTTAGCAAAATCTCTGATCCACAGTTCTCCTTCTAGTTTGGTTTCTTGATATATATCTCCAGGATGCATTGGACAATTTTCATCACCAGGAGGATTTTCGACATGACCATGAACACCAATTGTTGAAACGTGAACAAAACGCTGAAATTCTGGCTCTTCTAAAGCGTACTTTGCTAGCAATTGTGTGCTTACAACGTGGACATTGTAGTAGACATTGTCAGCAGATTTTGCTTCTCGAAAAGGAGTTACAATATGAAAGATATAGTTAACTCCTTTGATGGCTTTCTTGATTAACTCTTCATCAAAAACATCCCCTCTAATCCATTCAATTTTAATGTCTTTAAAAGGCTCAATTTTAGAACTAGGACGTGCAATAGCGACGATATCTAAACCTTGTGCGACTAATTTACGTACAAGAACTGAACCTGTAAACCCTGTAGCTCCAGTCACTAAGACGCGACTGCCAGTTGGGAGTTTGAATTGAGTATCTTCCATATTCTACTGTCTTAGCTAACCTAAAAAATATTGGAATTTAACCAAGCAAGTTTATACAATTAATTTTAATCGGCATCTGGCTTAAGTCTTGGTAAGCTTTAAAATTACGGGTGAACCAAACAAATTAGTCAAGCCTGAGAGTCGAGCTAACTTCTCCATAAATGAAGAGAAGCTAGGAGATTTTAAAGCGCGATGGAGTACCATAGGCACAAAGAATTGGGGATAGCGCTCAGCTTTGCTCAGACCAATAGATTGAAAAAATTCTAGAAGCTCATGTTCTTTATAACAGATAAACTCTCGTGTATTTCCTTCCAATCCTTTCTTGAACTTAAATAGATAGGGGGCAATAGCATTTACGCTCCTGACTGTAGGATAGTCTAGGATTACTGCTTGCTTTGCTACTCGATTTAGTTCTGTTAAAAAAGACTGCCATTGAGTCACATGAGCCAAGAATCGATAGCTGATCACAACATCAAACGCTCCGTCTGGGTAAGGGAGATCCAAAACATTGCCCACCTTGAAGGAACAAAGATTAGCATCAAGAAAATTCTGAATCCTCCCCTTACAGACATCCGCACTACCAAGCACAGTGAGTTGATAACCATTTTGAATCAGAGCCCCTGTGAGTTGACCATGTCCTCCTCCCACATCAAGGATGGTGGCTTTAGGATAAGGAGTTAGCATTTTCAAGGTTGCGTCTTCCTGGACTTTCAGTAGCCAAGCCCCAATTTCCCCGGCAAAACGGGAGGCATAATCCTCAGAAGATGTTTCGATATCGGCTGTTTCGGTAAAATCACCTGTAGACACCACTGTTAAATTCCTTTAGTCATTTGTTTAGTTTTAATTGCTATTTTTTTTAGACTGAATTGCTAATTGGTTACGAATAAATCGCCAGGGGTTTTCTAGAGAACCATAGGCCTGAATAGGTGTCAGGGGATTGAGTAGCATTTCCTTGATATCTTTTCCTGGTTCTTCATTACTCAAGGAACCCTGGATAGTAAATCCAAAACTTCCAGGACGACAAGATTCAGAAGCCAAAGGAAGTGGATCGCTTCCTGGTAATATCCGCCATCCTTTTTTCTCTGCTTGTTTGAACAAAACTGGTCGTGACCAGAATACAGGACGTCCACCATTGTCTCCTAGAAAAAGCTTGGGAAAATTCTTGTCTTCCAAGAGCTTATGTAACAGTTTTCCCCGATGTCCGATCCATTTACCAACTCCCCAGGGCAGTATAGGGATTGCCCCAGCGGCAAGGATTTCTTTAATCGTTACGTCTAAGGGTAAACCATCTTCAAGGTTTTGGTCAGTGATCAACGCTAATACTTCCAGGTTTTCCGCTGTCACAATTTGGCGACCAGCAATTAAGAACATTCCTTGCCCTAAGGCGTTACAGGTATATAAGGATAAATCTTCCTGGGTACGGTGGAACATCCAAGGTTTTCCCTGGCTTACCCTAGACTGATTATTGTTTTGAGCTAAATCAGCTAACTTTTTATACCATTTTTGATGCTCTATTTCTGTCAACAATAATACAGCCTGAAAATTTTCTCTATCACCTGCCTGACCAGAAAATCGCTGGAAATTTTCCCAAGCTGAGGTCAGCAGTTGATCGATATCAAAACAGTCAT
The DNA here is from genome assembly GCF_010672485.1 of Moorena sp. SIO2C4. NCBI lineage: Bacteria > Bacillati > Cyanobacteriota > Cyanophyceae > Coleofasciculales > Coleofasciculaceae > Moorena > Moorena sp. SIO2C4. The sequence continues at coordinate 7,553 of NZ_JAAHGN010000079.1, forward strand.
GAAGGTGAACGTGACCATCAATCAGGATTAATTGATGCTTTTGAGCGGTAGCTACCATGGATTTTTGTTAGAATCTCCCTGATTTCCATAAACTGCTGCTGCTTCAATCGCATTCAGCTAAAATCTTGCACCACAACCTCAAAGGATCTTCTGGGCTAAACTCACTGGACCGTTAAGGGTTTCAATTCCAATACTTTTGTCCTGAGTTAATGCACCTCCCATATTAAAAATGTGATTAACCTTGTCTAACTCTAGCTCTATTTGTGACCGACTCCATCCTAATTCCGCACCCATCACCTCAGCACAGATTCTGAGAGCCTCATTTCCGGGATGACCAGCACTACCCAGTTCTGTCCGCCGGAACACCACATCACCTAATGTTTGAGCCATTTCCTCAACAACCCCATGCAAGACTTCAGCTTTGAGTACAGCCAAATCATCAGTAGGTTTACAGGAGTGATCTGATACTCGCTCCAAATATAGCAGTACATCTTGATAGGCACTACCGTAGTTATACACGAGGCGGCGCATTACCTCCTGCCCCAGTCCATAGGGTTGCTTAAGGATTTCCGTCTGCAAAAACACTTCAAATTGTTCGATGTGTCCACCGTAAATTGGTGTAACTGATGACAGGGAGTTGGGAGGCTTTTGGCCCCATGACCGAAATACCTGGTCAACCACTTTCTCAGCCACATCTCTGGCAGTGGTATATTTCACCCCAACCACTGAGATCAATCCTGGCAATTCTTCTTTGGCATGATCGAAGAGTTGATAGTGTTTAGCCAGTTGTGGCAATCCTGTCTCAGTAATGCCAGTTCTAGGAAGCAAGCCACCATGGATGAAAGCTACATCTGCTTGGTTGAGTTTAACCGATGGCCATGCTTGGTTGATGTCATCGAGCAGGTCTTGAATATCCTGTTGGGTAATGTTTAAGTTATCCGGGTCTTGATCCCAAACAGCATAGGATGTACCTACCAGGGATTTACCACGCCAGGGCGCAATAAATAGTAAGCGAGACCCCTTGTTAACTATGGCATCGGAGTCACGATAGGAGTATGGCGTGGAAATACCCACAGCATAGGTTTGGCAGAGGGGACGGCGAATCACCAGGTTCATGGCTTTGGCAAGGGGAACTCTGGGTTGCTGCTGGGGTTGCTGCTGGGGTTGTTTCAGTAAACTCAATACCCGATTTGTCCATGGTCCGCTGGTGTTGACCACAGTCTTGGCGCGGATGTCGAATTGATTCCCACTTAACACATCTTGCCCCTGAATACCAGTGACCCGATTTCCAGCTTGCAGAAATCCAGTCACTTCTACGTAGTTAGCCACCACTGCCCCAGCTTGCTCAGCTGAGCGCAGAAAAGATAGGGTCAACCGTTCAGAGTTGTAGACCTGAGCATCATAAAAGACTGCTGCTCCAGTTAGCCCCTGGTGGGGAATTCCTGGAAGCAGCTGCTGACACTCTTGCTTAGAGATGACCCGACCATTGGATATGTGTTTTTGGGGATCGAGTTGGCGATTGCGATCGCAACTGATTAGGTCATTGATAGTAAGTGCCACAGATAGCACTTCTTTTCCCTTCATCCCATGGCCGTAGGTGGGAATCAACACTGGTAATGGATGAACTAAGTGAGGCGCAATCCGCATTAAACTGGTGCGTTCATGAATCGATTCACGCATCCGTTTCAGGTCAGCATGCTGGAGATACCGTAATCCCCCGTGGATGGTCTTCAAGCTGTTAGCAGAGGTAGCGCCACCGAAATCAGCTTTTTCCACCAAGGCAACTGACAATCCCCTGAGGCTTGCTTCCCAAGCTACGCAAGCTCCATAGATCCCACCACCGAGCACTACTAGGTCGTAAGAGTTTCTGGCTAACTCTACTAGGTTCCTTTTCATTAGTTGTCTGCTTAGGCTATATGCTCTACTAACTCGTGATGTAGCCAATCATAAAGACTGTTTAAGTTTTCCCGAAAAGCTGCATAAGTATGCCTTTTCTCAATCAATTTTTTGCCAGCACTGCCCAGCCTCAGTCGTAGGGTTTCATCAGCGATTAGATCAAGCATTCCCTTCGCGAAAGCTTTGGCATCTGGGCTCTTAAGCAGAGCAAGGTGATTGTCTAGCAACTGGGTATGGGTTGGTAAATCTGTTGCTAACAATACTTTTCCACTATCGAGATAGGAGTAGAGTTTCATCGGGGTATTTTTACCCTTAATTCTCGGAGAGACTAAAATATCAGCCTGCTCCAAATAGATAGCCAGATGCTCAACTGGTTTCGGTCCTAAAAAATGGACATGTTTTTCCATCCCAAGACAGTGAGCCTTATTCGTGTATTTCCGAATGTCGTCCGCTTCTCCACCGATAATGACTAAGTTAGCCTGATCAGTCTGCTCAAGGGTCAACGCGAAGCTGTCTAGAAGTAGGTCAATCCCCTGATAATTCTCCAGATTGCCCACATACATCAGGAGGACATTATGGATTCCTAGCTCACGTCTGAGATTACTATAAATAGTACTATACATAGTTACACCAATGTTGAATCTTGAAGTTGAATCTTTAAGCAAAATTTTACACAAACCTGCACATTTTTACTAGAATTATCTTTCCTTACAAAATAAAACGTATTCTTAGGACATCAAAACAATATGTTCTGTTCATTATTAACAATAAGTATAAATTTATTTAACTCAAATTATAAAGTATGGAGGTTTTAAATATTTAGTCTAACTTTAAAGACTTTTTATTAATTTGTTAAAGATTAGAGTTAAGCAACGATATATCTGGAATAACTACAGTTTTTCTGGGCTTGTACTTTTGAATATCTGCTGCCAAAGCATCGCAAACTGAAACCACAACTTTGGCATTCTTCACAGCCAGTCCTTCAAAAAAGTTGAATAGTGACGAAAAAATATGTAGCAAAGGATACTTTTCAATCATTTGTTGGGCTAGAGATGAATCCATGTCATAGATATAGGGAATCTTACACAGGATTTTGAGCCCTAAACCGATAAAGACTGATTCCTCTCCAGCATGAACCAAATCGTAGCGTTTCTTAGTCACTAGGCGAATTACAGCAAGCAACATGAAAAAATCACAGACGATTTTTTTCCAGGAGAAGCCTGGTCGTATATTGCGAACCCAGGGTAGCTTAGGGGTTCGGTATACCTTGATATTTTCATACTTGATGTCACGCCCTTCAGGATAAGTCACGACATCAACTTGGTCTCCCCGTTCAGAAAGCACCTTCAAAACCAGGTTGACTGCGATGGGTGTGCCACGATTCTGATAAAACGGATGAGGAGCGAGTAATAGAATGTTCATCCTACTGACATTTCGTTCATCATAGGAGACTGGTTGATTCTCCCAGACAGTCAATTCATCCCTGCTGCTTTTGACCTCAAGCCGATCAGTAAGCCGATCAGTTTTGCTCGTTAAATACACGTTTATCTCCCCCTATATTTAAAGCACTCTAATCAAGAGCGCCCCATTTCCAAGCCAGCTTGATTTAAACTCCACTATTGCTCAGTAAGTTTCCGGTAGAGCTTAAGATAATTTTACAATCACCAGTGGTTAATTTCAGCTATGACTAAAACCCCTGACTTAGCAAGAATGTATGACTCAATGGTAAACACCGATACAAATGGATTAAATAATGCTTTAACTATAAACTAAAACTGCTCCTACTTTATTCCATGAGGATGAACCATACTGCCCAACTAAGTGTTATGCAGAACTGGTTTGAAGGGATTTTTTATCTAAAAAAAATCTATCTTAATTAGAACCTAAATAAATTCTCCAAATCAACTAGTAATCTGGAGCTTAATGAAATCTTGATGATAAACTTCATATAATCTTTACAAATTCCCAATCTTCAAGAAATCGCCTTGGTTAGCGGCTAAGCTAATATGCATTTAAATTTGAGGTCAGCATTCAGCCCTTAGCTGTCAGCTAAGGGCTGAATGCTGAATGCTTACGATGATACTTTGGTTAGCCACTAACCAACTTGATTTCCAATTGATAAGTAGGTGGGCATAAATAAACGTTAAAACTCAAAATACGAAAATAAAGCTGAAACCCTTTATTAAAGGGGTTTTCAGCATTTTGAATCTCAATCGCTATTTTACGGATAATTAAGCTCACCTACTTATCACTAAGGTTGTTCAACATTAAAGGACACCACTTCTCTGACCCGATAAATCGGTCTTCCCTGAGATTCGTGGTAAGTACGCATCAGTAGTTCTCCTAGTAGACCAAGACTAAACAGTTGTACACCAGTCGAGATCAAGAGTACTGCCAAGATTAGTAAAGGCCGATCCCCGATATCTTCATTAAGACCTAGCTTGAGAATGGTCAGATAAGTCCCAATGATTATGCCCGTGCCTAGGGAACTCAGACCTAGTAATCCAAATACATGCATGGGTCGGGTGAGGAATTTCTTCATAAAGAAGATGGTCAACAAATCCATTAGCACCCGGAACGTTCGCCCCAGACCATACTTACTACTACCATAGCGACGAGCATGGTGACGCACGGGTAACTCGGTAATTCTTGCCCCCTCAATAAATGCCAAGGCTGGTAAAAACCGATGTAACTCACCGTACAGGTTCATGTCTGCTACCAATTCCGAGCGATAAGCTTTCAGAGAACAGCCATAGTCATGGAGTTTAACCCCAGTGGTGCGTCCAATCAGCCAGTTGGCAATTTTGGATGGCAGTAAACGAGTCACAGCCGCATCCTGCCGTTTTTTACGCCAGCCACTAACCAAGTCATATCCTTCCTCAAGTTTGGCAAGCAGCATGGGAATGTCGGCTGGATCATTTTGTAGGTCACCATCTAAGGTAACAATGGCACGACCCCGAGCATAATTAAACCCAGCTGCCATCGCAGCAGTTTGACCATAGTTGCGACGCAAAATTACCCCTCGCAAATCAGGGCGGGAGAGGACTTGTTCCTTGAGCAGTTGGGTTGAACCATCTGTGGACCCATCATCGACACAAATAAGCTCATAGGTGAGCTTAGTATCGGTTAAGGTGGATGCGATCGCATGAATCAGGTGGGGCAAACTCTCCACCTCATTGTAGATTGGTACCACCACTGACACGTCTGGTGTTATATCAGTGCCAGACCAGTTCTGGGCATTTAATTGCCCTTGTTTAATTAAGGAAATTTCCATAGGATGCCCCAGGTTGAGTAATATCCAATCCGGTTTAAACTATAAGCACATATTATTGATGGTCTACTCTAACTTTTGGGGATATGTCAAGGCATTGGGCACATTTACCAGGGTAAACGCATCTTATTTTGAAATGCCTACTGGATATGAAATTCATACGATAAGTATTTTTGCTTATTAATTTTGAAATCTTTGTTAGGTGCGCTTGACCCATTAAGAATTTAATTCGCCACGGGTCGCACCTAATAGCTATGAGAAACGCTATCAAAGAACTTTTATAGCAACCGAAGTATAGTTTAGGACAGAGTATTTTGGTTGAAAGGGAGCAGGGAGTAGGGACTAAGGCCGTAGGCCACGCGGGGCGCA
>NZ_JAAHGN010000790.1:0-3637 GCF_010672485.1 Moorena sp. SIO2C4
GTTTGCTAGAATTGGCTGGGAAGCAATAGATCCAGATGACCTACAGCATCGGCTGAAGTGGTGGGTGTCTTTTATCGACCTGTCACTCCAGGCAAGTTCATGCTACGGATGCGGACACCCAACGGGATTGTCAACAGCACTCAGATGCAGGTGCTAGCTGAGATAGTGCAGCGCTATGGAGAAGATGGTAGCGCTGATATCACAACCCGCCAAAACATCCAGTTGCGAGGTATCCGCATTGAAGATATGCCTGATATTTTCCGCAGGTTCGAGCAAGTTGGCTTAACTAGCGTCCAATCCGGTATGGACAATGTCCGCAATATTACTGGTTCTCCCATGGCGGGGATAGATCGCGATGAATTAATTGACACTCGGGATCTTGTCCAAAAGGTACAGGACATGATCACTAATAACAGCCAAGGAAATTACGAGTTTACTAACTTGCCCCGTAAATTCAATATTGCCATTGAAGGGGGTCGGGATAACTCAGTCCATGCTGAAATTAATGATATTGCCTTCGTGCCTGCCTACAAAGATGGACAACTAGGCTTGAATGTACTCGTAGGTGGCTTTTTCTCGGCCAAGCGTTGTGAAGCTGCTGTTCCCCTCAATGCTTGGGTACTGCCTAATGATGATGTGGTTGACTTGTGTCGTGCTATACTAGAGGTTTATCGCGACGAAGGCTCGCGGGCGAATCGGCAAAAATCCCGGATGATGTGGTTGATTGATGAGTGGGGGATTGAGAAGTTCCGCGAGGAAGTCAGTAAGCAGTTTGGTAGAGAACTTGCTACGGCTGCTCCTCACGATGAAATAGATTGGGAAAAGCGAGACCATATCGGTGTCTTTGCCCAAAAGCAACCAGGTCTGAATTATGTGGGTTTACACGTCCCGGTTGGTAGGCTTTATGCTCAGCAGATGTTTGATCTGGCACGGATGGCTGAGGCTTATGGCAGTGGCGAAATCCGCCTAACGGTTGAGCAGAATGTGATTATTCCGAATATTCCGGATGCTAATCTCGACGCTTTCTTAGCTGAACCCCTCTTGCAGAAATTTACCCTTGAGCCCAAACCCCTAGAACGGCTTCTAGTATCTTGCACAGGAGCCCAGTTCTGCAATTTTGCTCTGATAGAAACCAAAAATCGTGCCTTGGCAATAGTTCGGGAACTCGAAGAAAAGTTAGATATACCAAACCCCGTACGGATTCATTGGACAGGTTGTCCCAACTCTTGTGGTCAACCCCAAGTAGCTGATATTGGTTTGATGGGAACTAAGGTGCGTAAAGACGGTAAGTCTGTTGAAGGAGTCAATATTTACATGGGTGGCAAAGTTGGGAAAGATGCTAAACTGGGCGAGTGTGTGCTAAAAAGTGTGGCTTGTGATGACTTACCAGAGGTCTTGGGCAATATACTGATCGAGAATTTTGGAGCAAAATCCCACTAGGTTAGTTCTGAGTCGGAGTTGCTAATAGTGAATAGAAAACCTTAGCAAAGGTGATCAAGCATGTATAAAGCGCTCAAGACTAAACTAAAACTCAATAACTATCAAAAAACCTTGATGGCACAACATGCTGGGTACTCTCGATGGGTATACAACTGGGGCTTGGCAATATGGCAGGAAGCCTCTCAACAAGGATTGAAACCCTCAGTGAGTACAATCAGAAAATTGTTTACCCACCACGTTAAACCTAACTACCCTTGGATGAGTCAACTATCATCCAAAGTGTACCAGTACGCCTTAATTAACTTAGGCTCAGCTTACAAATGCTTTTTCCAAGGACTAGGGAAATATCCCAGATTCAAAAAAAAGGGTAGACACGATAGCTTCACCATAGATAATTCGGGAAAACCGATAAAATTTTCAGGATGCAAGCACAAACTACCCAAGTTGGGATGGGTAAGAACTTATGAACCATTGCCAGATTTAGAAACAAAAAAAATCACTATATCTCGTCAAGCTGACGGCTGGTATCTGAGCTTTCATTATCAGTATCAACCACAACCAACACATAAACAAATCGATGTGGTTGGGGTAGATGTGGGAATAAAAGAATTAGCCACCCTTAGTACAGGGAAGGTTTTCACTGGTTCATTACCCTACCGCCAAGCTAAAAAGCGACTAGCTAGATTACACCGTGATTTGTCGAGAAAGACAAAAGGTTCCAAGAACTGGCACAAGTCAGTAAACCGATTAGCATTACAGCATCAAAGAGTTGCCAACATTCGCAAAGACACATTGGAAAAACTCACAACTTACTTAGCCAAAAACCACGGCACGGTGGTAATTGAGGATTTAAATGTATCGGGAATGATGGCTAATCATAAGCTGGCTAGTTCGATCGCTGACCAAGGATTCTATGAATTCAAAAGACAACTTGAGTATAAGTGTCAGTGGTATGGTGCCAAATTGGTAAAGGTGGATAGGTTCTATCCATCATCTCAGCTTTGTTCAAGTTGCGGGCATCGTCAGAAGATGCCGTTGGCAATCAGGACGTATAACTGTAGTGAATGTGGTCTAATCCTGGACAGGGATTTGAACGCAGCGATAAATCTGAAAAACGCCGTGGGCTCTACGGTGTCTGCCTGTGGACGGGGTGCTGCCGACAGTCCCGAAAGAAGCAGGAAATAAACAGCATTAACTAGCATTAGCTAGGTTTGTATCAGTTTTATGGAGCAGCAGCGCCGCAAGTTTCTCAAATACATCGGGTATGCCACAGTAGGATGTGGTTTTAGTGCCTGTAGCTCAAATAATCTATTCGATTTCCCAAAACGCGATCGCTCCTCTGAGCCAACTCAAGGACCTCCAGCTAACTTTGGTAAGTTAGAGAAAACTAACCTCACCATTGGCTTTGTTCCTGTAACTGACTGTGCTCCTTTAATCATTGCCAAAGAAAAGGGTTTTTTTCAGCGTTATGGTCTGAATGTGGGTCTTAAAAAATATCCTGACTGGTCAGCGGTTCACAAAGACTTACTATCATGGGGTATAGATGCCTGCGTTGCCTTGTTTGGATTGCCAATACTAACCAATTTTGGTTCACCCAAGGCACCAGTGATATCTCTAATGATGCTCAATCGCAATGGTGCTGGGATCACCTTTTCCAAAAAAGCTTGGCAAGGTGCTATTCGTGCTTCAACGGAGTACTATAATTTCCAAGATTTTGCCTACTCCTACAGGAAATACATTAAAAAATTAGCCGAGCCCCTCAAGCTAGGGATAGACTTGACCAACTCCATGGCAAACTATACCCTTCTCTACTGGCTATCAGCTATAGAGATTAATCCCGATAAACAGATTAAGTTAATCGAGTTTCCACCATCTCAAATGGTATACAAACTCCAAGCTGGGATAGTAGATGGCTACTGTTTAGATGAGCCCTGGAACCAAAGAGCAGTTGTAGACCAGTCTGGATTTACGGTTTATGTCAATCGGGATATTTGGAAAGGTCATCCAGGAAAAATACTCGCAACCATGGGACCTTGGGCAGAAAAACATCCCACAACCGCCCGAGCCTTGGTAGCGGCTGTTTTGGAAGCTTGTCAGTATTGTGACCAACTAGAAAATCGCCAGTCAATTGCTCAGATTATATCTAGGAGCAAATACATCGACACTAAGGTAAATTATATAGAAGGTTCTTTACTGA
>NZ_JAAHGN010000791.1:0-3634 GCF_010672485.1 Moorena sp. SIO2C4
TTCATTCCTCTTTAGGAACCATAGTATCAGTAGAAATTACTTATAGTGATGTCTACGACTTGTATGGTTCTGTAGTACTACCTCCTTAAAAAAGCTACAGGCTTTAACTAGGGGCTGGAATTAAACACTCCACCACTAGGGGAAGTAATCTGGTCAATCCTGAACCAGACCTGATCCAAGGTCTTTTAGATTATGGAGCTGTAGACAAGGTGTCTAGCCTTGTGAAAAGCCGGTGTCTGTCGCCCATAGTTCTGTCGCCCATAGTAATGGCAGACTAAACGGCAGACTAAACGGCACAGTAAACGGCACACTTAAAAGACCTGCTTAGGGGGTAAAAACTAGCTGAGCGGTGCATCAATTCAGCTTTGAGGGTCAAATTTGGGATGATTTACCCCACCCGAATCCAACGGGCAATACCTAGCTAGCGATGCAGAGGTGCGACCCGTGGCGAATTTAATTCGCCAAGGTCAAACGCACCATTACGGTCTTGGGGAGGCAGCGCGGTCTTGGGGGTTCCCCCCATGAGCGACTGCCGTGGTTTCCCCCACTCGCTATTGCATCAAGACAAGGAGCCACCCTCAACCTGACAAGCGATGCAGAGGTGCGACCCGTGGCGAATTTAATTCGCCAACGGAAAGCGCACCATTACGGTCTTGGGGGTTTCCCCCACTCGCTATTGCATCAAGACACTGTGTCTAGGGCATTAACCATTGCGTCTGTAAGACGTGTTCTTGTGGGATGAACCTACTCTCAAGCTTTTAGGCACACTAAATAGGTCGCAACAGACCCCAGCTGATGGTGACAGCCATGCAGAGGTGCGACCCGTGGCGAATTTAATTCGCCAAGGTCAAACGCACCATTACCGACCTGAGGGGGGTTAACCCAAAGCGCGACTGCATCAAGACAAGGTGCAACGCGCGGAGTTGATGCCTATCAACACCAAATGGGTGGAAACTAAACCGCTTTCTACTCATGTAATCTCATCATAGGTGTCTCAAGGCAAAAGCCATGGTGAGTCAAACTTGATGGCTCACTGTCTTTATAGCCATGACAATGTTTCCTGACACGTTCAACTACTAACTTAACTTTCTGACTTACCAGAAAAAAAACCACAACTAACCAACGAAAAATCGAAAAATAACTTATGACCGTTTCTTTCCAAAGCCTGGGATTGTCTGAATCTTGTGTAAGCCAACTCGAAAAAATCGGCTTCACTACACCTACTACTATCCAAGCCCAAGCTATTCCTGAACTGCTCAATGGCCATGATGTACTCGGTATGTCTCAAACCGGTACTGGCAAAACAGCAGCGTTTTCCCTACCAATGCTAGATCGCATTGACTTGGACAAGCGAACCGTACAAGCCTTAATTCTAACCCCAACCCGAGAGTTAGCCCAGCAAGTTAACCAAGCGATTCGGGACTTCAGTGAGGACCGTCGATTGCATATACTAACCGTCTGCGGTGGTCAGTCCATTGAGCGGCAAATTCGGATGCTGTACAAAGGCGCTCAGATTGTGGTAGGAACTCCCGGACGGGTGATTGACTTGCTAGACCGGGGAGACCTTAAGCTGGAAAACCTGAGCTGGGTGGTACTTGATGAAGCCGATGAAATGTTAAGCATGGGCTTTATCGATGATGTTAAGAAAATCCTGCAACAGACTCCCGAAGATCGTCAGACTACTTGCTTCTCAGCAACTATGCCCCGGCCAATTCAGGACCTAGTCAGCAAGTTCCTGAAATCCCCGGTCACTGTTAAAGTTCAGCAATCGAAAGCAGCACCAGCGCGCATTGAACAGCGAGTTTACATGGTACCCCGTGGCTGCTCAAAAATCAGGGCTCTCCATCCGATTCTGGAACTGGAAGACCCAGAAGCTTCAATCATTTTTGTGCGGACACGAAAAGCTGCTGCTGAACTAACGAACCAATTACAAGCGGCTGGTCACAGTGTAGATGAGTACCACGGTGATTTGAGTCAGAGTCAGCGGGAGCGGTTATTATATCGGTTCCGGAAAAATCAAGTGCGTTGGGTAGTAGCAACCGATATTGCTGCTCGTGGTCTAGATGTGGATCATCTCACCCACGTGATCAATTTTGACCTGCCAGATCAAGTCGAAAGCTACATTCACCGCATTGGTCGTACCGGTCGTGCTGGTAAGACAGGAACAGCAATTACCCTGATTCAACCTTTTGAACGCCGTAAACTCTACCAGATTGAGCGCAAGGTGCGGCAACGGTTGGAAGTTACCCGGATTCCGACCCGCTCACAAATTGAGACCCGGCGCTTAGAAAGACTGCAGGCAGAGTTACGGGAAGCTTTATCAGGGGAACGGATGGCTTCTTTCTTGCCAGTTGTACGGGAGTTGGAAGAAGAATATGATGCTCATGCGATCGCAGCGGCAGCATTGCAATTGTTCTATGACAAAACTCAACCCCCCATTAGTGACGATCTCGAAGAACGAATGGTGGAACGTCCCAAACTGCGGCTTAACACAGATAAACGCCATCGCACAGAAAAACCCAGAAAGCCTGTGATTCAGAATCAGTCAAGATAAGATAGACAAAGATGAAGTGTAAAGGATGAAGGCGTATTGGATGAAGTAGCAAAATATACCAGTTGCTGAGTAAGCAATAAAAATCAATGGAAGGGTTGACATCTCATAACCTTCATGCTTCATGCTTCATGCTTCATACTTCACACTTCACACTTGATACTTCACCCTTAATACTTCCCTAACCAAACGTGGCTTCAAGTCTGTCTGTTTCTGATTCGTCTACTGTGAGTGGTGGCATTTCTACTTCACTCAACTGGCCTGGCTTAGTTGAGGCTTACCGTCCTTATTTGCCAGTCACTGACTCCACACCAGTGGTAACCTTACTCGAAGGTAATACTCCCCTAATTCCTGTGCCCACTATTGCCAAAATTATTGGCAGAGGAGTAAAGGTACTGGTGAAATATGACGGTCTCAATCCTACCGGTAGTTTTAAAGACCGGGGAATGACCATGGCGATTTCAAAAGCTAAGGAAGCAGGAGACCAGGCGGTAATCTGTGCTAGTACCGGAAATACCTCGGCATCAGCAGCAGCCTACGCTAGTCGGGGGGGAATGCGGGCATTTGTGATTGTTCCTGATGGTTATGTGGCTCTGGGGAAATTAGCCCAAGCGTTGGTATATGGAGCAACAGTAATAGCGATTAAGGGAAATTTTGATGACTGCTTGAAAATTGTCCGGAAAATGGCATCAAAGTATCCCGTGACCTTGGTCAATTCCGTCAATCCTTATCGCTTAGAAGGTCAAAAGACAGCTGCGTTTGAAATAGTGGACAACTTAGGTGATGCTCCTGATTGGCTGTGCATACCAGTGGGGAATGCTGGCAATATTTGTGCCTACTGGATGGGATTTTGCGAGTACCATGAACACGGGAAATGCGATCGCTTACCCCAAATGATGGGATTTCAAGCATCTGGAGCATCTCCGATTGTCGCTGGCAAAGTCCTAGAGCATCCCGAAACCATTGCAACCGCAATTCGGGTGGGCAACCCAGCTAGCTGGGAAAAAGCGATCGCAGCCCAAGAAGCTAGTAAAGGGGCATTTAATAGCGTTACCGATCAAGAAATTTTAGATGCCTATCGGA
>NZ_JAAHGN010000792.1:0-3615 GCF_010672485.1 Moorena sp. SIO2C4
TTCTAACGGAATAATATTCAATTTAAATGCACAATAGCTTAAGTATTAGAAACGTTATTATTACCCTTACTAAAAATCTCCCCCATCTCCCCATCTCCCCATCTCCCTATCTCCCCACACTCCCCTCTCTTTCCCGATTCCCGATTCCCGATTCCCGATTCCCGATTCCCAGCGTAAATCAAAAAAAAAGTGATCCTACCTAATGTAGAATCACCACAAAAACGAAGCTAACAGTTAGCGGAGCAAACTTTAGATCATAGAACCTTGTTTAGCCGTCATATCAATGGGCTTAATCAGGTACAATTTCAGGAGCTGCCAGGCATTAGACATGTAGAGGGGCAACTTCTGGAATATTTGCAAGAACTTGGGCGTATTTGAGTTAGCGATCGCTCTGAGCTTATCATTATTCCGGACACAAATCTCTAGACGCTCATAAAATTCCGGATGGTCTACATCCAAAATAACTGGGAAGACCCGTCCTGAGGTGTCATTAGTCTTCTCAATCACATGCTTATCATACTCACGAGCATCTAAACCAATGGAGGCATAAAATCCATACCGCTGAACATCATTCAGATACATAGTGGCAAACACCGACAGCAAGAAGAATCGGGACCAAAGCTTAGCCTTCCAGTCATTCAGCGTATCCGGCTGGGCTCTCATCAGCGCATCAAAGAAATCCCCGTGACGGTTTTCATCCTGACACCAGTTTTCAAAGAAGCGGAAAATTGGATAGACCCGGTCTTCAGGATGCGCTTCTAAATGGCGATAGATAGTAATATACCGCCAATAGCCAATCTTCTCAGACAGATAAGTAGCGTAGAAAATAAACTTCGGCTGAAAGAAGGTGTACTTCTTGCTCTTAGTCAGGAATCCCAAATCCAGCTGTAGATTGAAATCTGACATGGCCTTGTTCAGGAATCCCGAATGACGTGCTTCATCACGAGACATCAGGGTAAAGCACTCTGCCAGCACAGGATTTTTATTCTTTAAGCGCCGTCCCAATTCCTTATACAGCAAGAAACCAGAGAATTCCGCTGTACAGGAACGTTCCAGAAACTCAACAAATAACCGGCGTTTTTCCCCATCAATATGGTCCCAGGATTGATTAAACTCCTCATCCCGGACAAAATGGTGACGATTGTAGTCAGCTCGAAACTCTTCCAGGATGGCTTCGAGTTCATCCTGATTAGGCGAGAGGTCCATCTTCGCCATTGCTTCAAAGTCAGTAGTGTAGAACCGGGGAGTTAGGATCGTGTCCTTGGCCGGAACTTTTATACCGGGTCGGATTTCATCAAAATCAGGTTTTTTAAGGGAATCTACCATCTTAAGCTCTTGCTTGCTTGTTATAGTTGCTTACCATTCTCGGTGCCCTGGTGTGGCCATATCCGGGTTACTCAACCCACGCCCAAACCCAAGACTGATCATATAGCAATCGGGATCAGCTCGTGAAACCGAGAAAGATTCCCCAAACAGGGAACACAAGGCAACACCTTGTCCCAGGGTCAGTTTCACCAATCAATGACGATTGCTATCTATTGCTATATATATATTGCTTTCTGAGTTTACCAGGGTATTGGTGATCTCAAGCGCTTTTTTTTGTTAAGAGTTACAACGTAATTTAAAGTTTTATCACATTTTGCCCCTGCCGTAGCTTAAACCTGAACCCTTAAGCAAACCTGAAAGCTTAAGCAAACCTGAAGTCTAAAAGCTGTTACATAACTTAAAGAAAATAATTAATTAATAAAGTTATTTAATAAAGTTATTCAATCAAGTTATTACCTTTTTCGTTATCATCTTTATAGTTTTGACCTAAAAATGGGGATTGTCAAGGGGGAACCGTTCCGACTCCCCCTTTTTTTTAGCTCCAAAGTTTGCCGATGCTGAATGTTGACGTTACATTTAATAAATATTGCTTCCATATAATTGACAATTAAGATAATCTATTTTAGATTTTATTAATGATTGAGCATTGATTTTTATTCCATTGCTTACTAATATAGATATTGTCGCTATACCGCCGTTTTAATGTTCGATTATTTATCTGGATAAATTTGGATACACAACTTTTATAATTCAATTATAATTCAAAAAACTTGTAGTTATTTGTAGTTAACAAAAAGGGTAAATCAACTTATGTCAGCGATTGAATCAAGTCAATTGACACCGGCTCAACGTGATGAATTCAAAGAAGTATTTGATTTGTTTGACGCTGATAGTAATGGGTCTCTAACTAGAGAAGAGTTAGCCAATGCTATGGGGTCTCTGGGAATGACTCTAACCGATGAAGAACTAGAAGCGGTCTTGATCAAGACCGATGCCGACTTAAGTGGAACTATCGAATTTAATGAATTTGCGGAATGGGTAGTCAACAAGGTAGACCTCACTTCCCAAGATGATCTACGGGAAATCTTTTCCCTGATTGATTTAGATGGCAATGGTTCTATCTCACTCGATGAATTACGTCAATTGTTGGACTCGTTGAAGGTTAATCTTGGCGAAGATGAACTGACGACACTCATTGCCAAAGCAGACAGTGACAACAATGGTGTGATTGACTACAATGAATTCCTGGAAAGTGATCAACTTTGGAATCAAATTAAGTTAACAGTTGGTGTCACCCGTTCCTTTAAGGAAATTCTGAAGCAGTATACCCAACTGGCTGAAAATCCTCAAGCAGGGTTCGGCACCATTAATCCCCTACCCTATGGTAAAGAAAATGCCGCCAAAATGGGATATGAGGTATCCCAACTTCCTGAGCAAGTTTGGGAGTCTTCCTGTATGTGCGGTAATTCTTTTTCCCTTGGCCCGATTAACAAAGGTGAAACCGTTGTCGATTTAGGATGTGGTGCCGGTGCTGACCTTTGTGTTGCTGCTAGTTTGGTAGGTGAAACCGGGAAAGTCATTGGTGTAGATATGACCGCCGCAATGGTGAATAAAGCCCGTGAAAATGCCGAATTATGTAACTTCACGACTATTGAAGTGATTAAAGCACCCTTTGATATGGGCAAACACGAAGACATTCCCGAAAGTGTAGCCGATGTGGTCATTGCCAATGGGACATTTAACTTATCACCTCGTAAAAAATGTGCTTTTGTCCAAGCCTATAATTGCTTGAAACCAGGGGGTAGGTTTTATTTGGTGGATGTAGTTCGCGAAGGCAATTCTGAGTCAGAAATACAAGCAGGAAGTTGGTGCGATTGTGTAGCAGGCGCTATACCTATTTCCAAAGTTTTAGAACTAATGGCATCAGTTGGATTTGTCCAATGTGAACATGTCGGCTTCACCGGTTACCGCACCTCTGACTATACAGTCACAGCTACTTTCCGAGCTAAAAAAGCCGACTAGGTTTTAAACCTTTAACTATAGCACTGCGCGGATAAAATAGGGAAATTCGGAATTGGGAATAGGGAAACAGAGGGAGGCGTGGGATTCGGGTCCGGGGAGCCACACCTCCTTTGTATGTCAAACTTATATAGCAATTCTACGACTTGTGAGGTACAAATTTATGGTTTTTAGGGAGCAGCGATGCAGCGCGGTCTTGGGGAGGCAGCGCGGTCTTGGGGAGGCAGCGCGGTCTTGGGGAGGCAGCGCGGTCTTGGGGAGGCAGCGCGG
>NZ_JAAHGN010000793.1:0-3607 GCF_010672485.1 Moorena sp. SIO2C4
CATAACACCCGTTAAAGCCACACCCAGTAAAGCTAATCATAATTCCTCTATCGTTGATTAAATCTTGCCGTCTTGATGCAGTCGCTCATGGGGGAAACCACGGCAGTTGCTCATGGTGGGAACCCCCAAGACCGCACTGCCTCCCCAAGACCGCGCTGCATCGCTCTTGCCTTTTGTCTTTTGTCTCTTATCTCTTCCCTGCTCCCAACTCCCGATTCCCGACTCCCTAAAACCAGAACTTTATACTTCACCCCATTGAAAAATACTGTAAAATTATAGTAGTTAACTGACTACGCCCCCACAACTAGTTATGATCAAAGCAATTACTGCTAGTGGAAAAATCGATCCATCAGGTCAATTATCCTTAGACTATCCAATTGAAGGGACTCCCCCTAAGCCAGTAGGAGTAATTATTATTTTTGATGAAACAGATGGGGAGGTAAATAAGTTTTGGAAGTCAGTAACTATCAACAGCAACCACTCCTGTCAGCTAAACAGTTGCAAGAGGGATTAAAGCAGGCGTTGACAGAATCGGGGTATGATTCAAGGGAGAAAATTATCGAGCTTGTGCAGGAAATTAAGCAGGAAATTGCTCAAGAAAGGAAGACTAACTACAAATGAACCGTCGCCGCATTCTCAAAGCTGGACAGTCGTATACCTTCAATCAATATTTTGACCTTCCCTTTACCCTAGAAGATATCTTGGCGGAATTTGACTGTACCTTTGTGCGATCGCCTTTGGCGCGGCTTCGCCGATCGCATATCGATCTCCCCCGTCAACCCTTCACTGCTGCTATTGAACCCCTGCTGCACCAACTCCAGCGTAACCGCAAGCGCATTGAGCTGATCAACGAAACTGCCCGTCGCGAAGCCCTGATTGCACCAATTCTGTTTGAAGTAGTCGATCTAACTAATCACCGCATTTACATTGAATATTCTATTGCTGTTAACGAACACCTGCGGGGAACTTTAGATTATTACATTGCCAACCATAACCTGATTGTGATCGAAGCCAAACAATCTGATCTGGTACGGGGCTTCACTCAACTGGCGGTAGAGTTGGTTGCCCTTGATCAGTGGCTCCAGTCTGACCAGAGAATTTTGTATGGCATTGTTACCACCGGAGAAGACTGGCGTTTCGGTACTTTTAATCGCCTTGAACGTTCCATACAACAAGACCCCAAGCGCTACATCGTTCCAGAAGAGCTAACCCAGTTGCTGGAAATTTTAGTCGGGATTATGACTTGAAACGGTTAATTAATTATAGTGGTTTTTAATTAGGGAATCGGGAATCGGGAATCGGGAATCGGGAATCGAGAAAAAGAGGGAAGTGTGGGGCCTCACAAGGGTAGGGCAATTACTTTGTATAATGGTAAGCATTCAGCTATCAGCTATCAGCTATTAGCATTCAGCTATCAGCTATCAGTTATCAGCTGACGGCTATCAGCTATCAGCTGACGGCTATCAGCTATCAGCTTTTAAATAACACAAGTAAGCATTCGTTTAATCTTTGTTACGTCAGCTGAATGCTGAATGCTGACGGCTGACGGCTGACGGCTGACGGCTGAATACTTACGTATAATGGATTTATATAAATTTATTGGACATACTTCCTAAGACTTATGCGTGACCTAGAACAACTGACCAAAGATATTCAAGAACTACCAGAAGACGCTCAAAACCTTATTGCCGATATCATTGAGGTGTTCAAAAAACAGTATGTAACGAAAAAACCGGCATCTCTTAATCCTCTGGAATTAGACAATCAACCTTTTATTGGTATGTGGAGTGATCGACAAGATACTCAAAATAGTAGCGAATGGGTGAGAAGAATTAGACAAAAGCATTGGCAGGGGTAAAATGGCAGTAATTCTAATTGACACTGATATTTTGATTGATCTTGCCAATAACGACTCACTTGCTAAAGAACGCCTGGTAAGAGAATCTAAAACATCTCTATTTCAAATCAGTATTATTACTAAACTAGAATTAATTGTTGGTTGCCGAAATAAACAAGAATTAGACTCTTTGGATAAATTCCTCAGACAGTTTTCTATCATTCAACTCAATGCTCAGATATCCCTCAAAGCAGAACAGTTGATGGGTAGCTACTATCTCAGTCATGGACTCCTAATCCCAGACGCTCTAATTGCTGCTACCGCTATTGAAAATCAAATTCCTCTACTCAGTAAAAATCAACGAGATTATCGCTTTATATCAGAACTCAATCTATTGAAATATCCATAACGTTGATGGAAAACTATTGCCTCTTGCCTCTTGCCTCTTGCCTCTTATCTGCTCCCTGCTCCCTGCTCCCTGCTCCCTCTTATTTACTTCCACCATCGGCTAACATCATCAACCGCTGCCACCGTTTCTCCTAGGGCTTCAATACCCCCAAACTTGATAATTAAAGGAGCTAATTCAGGAAGAGCTTCAAGAAAATGGGGACGGATTAGACTAGCTAAAGCATCAAGAATTTGTTGCCAAAGATCAAAATCAACTGATGAAGGAGTTAAGGTCTTAATTAAGTCCTTTAAGGCATAGGTTCGGAATAATTGATAGGAAATCCCTCTGGCGCAAGCTAAGGCTTGAGGTAATACATCGGGAAAGTGGGGGGCTAAGGCGACTAAAGCTCTGGCTCGGTCTGATTCATGGTCAAGCCCTCTGGCGCAATCTAAGGCTTCGGGTAACACATCGGGAAAGTGGGGGGCTAAGGCGACTAAAGCTCTGGCTCGGTAGTTTTCATGGGAAAGCCCTCTGGCGTAATCTAAGGCTTGGTGTAACAACACATCCGGTAAGTGGGGGGCTAAGGCTCCTAAGGCATGGGCTCGGTCTGATTCATCGGAAATCCCTCTGGCGCAATCTAAGGCTTGAGGTAATACATCGGGTAAGTGGGGGGCTAAGGCCACTAAGGCATCAGCTCGGTCTGATTCATCGGAAATCCCTCTGGCGCAATCTAAGGCTTTGGGTAATACATCGGGTAAGTGGGGGACTAAGGCTCCTAAGGCATGGGCTCGGTCTGATTCATCGGAAATCCCTCTGGCGGAATCTAAGGCTTGGGGTAATACATCGGGTAAGTGGGGGACTAAGGCTCCTAAGGCATGGGCTCGGTAGTTTTCATGGTCAAGCCCTCTGGCGTAATCTAAGGCTTGGGGTAACAACTCTTCCGGTAAGTGGGGGGCTAAGGCCACTAAGGCATCAGCTCGGTCTGATTCATAGTCAATCCCTCTGGCGCAATCTAAGGCTTTGGGTAACAACTCTTCCGGTAAGTGGGGGGCTAAGGCCACTAAGGCTCTGACTCGGTGGTATTCATGGGAAAGCCCTCTGGCGTAATCTAAGGCTTGGGGTAACACATCGGGAAAGTGGGGGGCTAAGGCCACTAAGGCATCAGCTCGGTCTGATTCATCGGAAATCCCTCTGGCGCAATCTAAGGCTTGGGGTAACACATCGGGAAAGTGGGGGGCTAAGGCCACTAAGGCTTCGGCTCGGTGGAATTCATGGTCAAGCCCTCTGGCGCAATCTAAGGCTTTGGGTAACAACTCTTCCGGTAAGTGGGGGGCTAAGGCCACTAAGGCTTCGGCTCGGTACCTTTCATGGTCAAGCCCTGA
>NZ_JAAHGN010000794.1:0-3607 GCF_010672485.1 Moorena sp. SIO2C4
TCTCAACCTTTACTAGTGGCTCGTTGTTAGCATTTCTAGTCTTCGGACCAATGATTGACATCAAAGCCATCGGCTTACTGTTATCGGTATTTAAAACCAAGTCAATCATTTACCTATTTCTCATAGCAGGGCAGTTAACATTTTTATTGACTTTGTTTATTAATTTGTATGTTAGTTAGGGAGTAGGGAGTTATAAAATTTTAAATCCTCCTAAAATCCATTGGCTTGTTAATCATGAATCCATCTAAGCATTCAGGACGTTTGTCCAGAAAAAGTTCCTACAGGAGAAACTGGTCAATTCCTCTTTTAGAAGTAATTTCTTTAGCGTTATGGGGAGTTTTATTGTTGAAATACTGGCTAAGTGGTCAGTTAAGCTTATTAATTCATCCCAATTACTTTAGCTTGGTAATTATCACTGGTGTAATTTTATTGTTAATATCAGGCTTGAGGTTATCCCAACTGCTGAAGTTAGAGCGTCAACACCGGTTAGGTAAGGGAGTAACTAGGCCAGCTGCTCAACATACAACCTTATTTCCCCCTAGTTGGAGTAGTGGCTTCCTGATCGCTACGGCAATGGTTGGTTTAATCGTGACACCCAAAGCATTTACTAGCCAAACCGCCCTACACCGGGGTATTGCCGACTCCGCCACCATAACGCGATCGCAACCGCAATCCTTCCGCAGTGCTAGCAATCCTGAAAAGCGCAGCCTAATTGAATGGATCAAGCTTTTGAATGTTTATCCTGAACCAGATGCCTATACCGGTCAAAAGGTAAAAGTAGATGGTTTTGTAGTGATTCATCCTAATCTCCCTCTAGACCATATCTTAATTTCCCGGTTTGTGATTACTTGTTGTGCTGCTGACGCTTATCCTTTAGGTTTGCCAGTTAAACTTACTGAAAACCGTAATTATTATCCGTCCGATACCTGGATCGAAGTTGAAGGTAACATGATTACAGAAACCCTCGATGATAAACGCCAGCTGGTGATTGAAGCCAGTGGGATTAAGAAAATTCCTGAACCGGAAAATCCTTATTATTACTAAAATCTAGGGAGTAGGGAGTAGGGAGTAGGGAGTAGGGAATCGGGAGTAGGGAATCGGGAGTAGGGAATCGGGAGTCGGAAGTCAGAGTTGCGAACATTGAATTTATAATTTACCTCAATTCTCCCCCACTCCCCACACTCCCCACACTCCCCACACTAGACCTCTTGCAAAAATAAATATGAAATCAAAATCTAGCCCTTTTGCCTTTTGCCTTTTGCCTTTTGCCTTGTGTTGACCAAGGTTTATGAGACTTATGCAAGAGGTCTAATAAAGACCGAGCCACCATTCCCTGAAAACCTCTGCTTACTACTATCTATCTCAAACTTCGTAAACTTATCATTGACTAGGTTAGCTACGGGACCGTCACCAGTCAGAATTGAACTAATTTTCAGGGTTTCACTAACTAACGATGGGTTAGCTTGATACTGATTGGTTAACAATACCAGTCCATTCGGTGCTTTAATCTCAATGTTGCCAATTTCGATATTTGCACTAGTAGCAGCAGTCCCAAAATTAGGAGCAAGGTTACCACTATCGGTATTTCCTGGAAAACCTCCCAGTAATGTCCAATCTATACCAGCCCGGATATCGAGGGTAGGTCGCTTACTGCCATCAATCACTACAGAAGTTCTCGCTTCATCGGACAAGGTCACATTAGCCAGACTAGCCAAGAACGGATTGGAATTATTAGGGCTAATCGCATTATCTCCGGTATCGGTAGAGTTAATTTCGATGTCCCCAACGGTAACACTTCCTCCTGCCAAAATATGCAGTGATGCTCCGGTATAGTTTCCTAAACTAACATCTCCATTAGCTAGAATAATGGGATCATTGGGACTGATGAAATTCCCTGGGTTACCATCCAACTGCCTGCTCGATGCTGATATTTCCGCCAACGGTATAGTTAGTATCTCCTGTGATCGGACCCGGCGATCGCAACCGTAAATCGGAACCAACAAATAAACCGCTATCGGAATGGTTCTTTGCTGCAATAGTAATCGACTGATTACCCTGAATTACGAACAAACCACCTGCATTGGCGATAAACGGTTGCGCTACACTATCGCTAATGTTGACTGTATCTTCTGCCAACAGAGTCAAATTCCGACCAGCTTTTAGTTGACCCTGTAAATCCAGATGGCCTGCGGCTAGGGTCAAGTCTTTTCCAGCAGCTAAATTGCCAGCATTTGTAATTGTTGTCCTGGGGTCATATTTGCCATACTGCAATCCTGGGGTAATATTAATCGTTAAGAGTGGTGGGGCTTGTGGGGATGTGGCACTAAACTCCAGCCCATCACCAAATACCAAGCTATTAGCAGTAGACGCAAAAAAGGAACCAGCGACATCTAATTTTGCCTGGGATCCAAACACAATACCATTGGGATTGAGCAAAAACAGATTTGCTGCACCATCTACTCCCAAAGTGCCTAGAATATTGGATAGATTCCCCCCGGTTACCCGGGTTAGAATATTCTCGATCCCAGAGGGATTAGCAAAATAAACCCGTTGCAGTTCTCCGACATTAAATTCCTGGAAACTGTGAAATAAGTTAGCACCTCGTGTTGCGCCACCTTCGATCACATCCCCGATTTCTCCTCGGACAGTGGTATTAGGTATCACCACTGACGATTCATTACCCAATGTCCCATCCGGAACTATGTCAGCCAAGGCATAGTCGGCCAAAACACAGTTTCCCGAAATGGCTAGGGTTACCCCACCTAGGGCCAGCGATATTGCCCTAACCCTGGCTGCAGTGGGTGTGAGCACCGACTTTACTGCTCCCATATTCAGCTTCAAGTTATTGATTGAGATAGCGTTAGGGGAATTTTATCAGTAAATGCCTTCGCGTAATTGTAAGCATTCGGCTATCAGCCATTCCCGTAGCGTGGCCAACGGCCAAGGCCAAAGACTGACTGCTGACTGCTGAGTGCTGACTGCTGACTGCTTACATTAAACATGCTGCCCTATATTTTTGTTTAATTCCATATAAAATTCCTCCTTGTTGGCATTATCTGGGAGCCCAGCTGTTTGGCCATCACCAAGTTCTATAATAATCCACTCATCATTAGTATTCTTAGCAATATCCATGGTGAAAAAATTACTATCTATTGCTTTGGCAACATCAAGAAAAGGCGTAAGGTCTAGTATTGTATCACCATAGTCACCTTCATCCCAATAATTAAACATTTTTACCAATTTACCAAAAACGAAGAATAGTCTGTACTCTTTTGTCAATGGCATACCACTTTTAGAATGTTCCGTTAAAAATTCCAGCTCTTCAAATTTTCGGAACACCAGCCCTTCATTCAAGGCCGAACCTCGCAGCTCTATAAACCTTTCTACTATCTTATTCACGTTCTCTTTATTGGATGCATCTGGAATAAAGCAAGCTTCCTGCCAGTTATGTTTTTCTGATTTTACATAATCCTTGACAATAATAGGAGAGTTGCCAAACTCATCGGTCAGGGAATTAATCACTTCCCAATTATTCATTTCCTGACCCACTGTCCAATTTGATTTTGGAGTTAAAGCATTGATTTTTGGATAATACTCAGGTAAATAG
>NZ_JAAHGN010000795.1:0-3605 GCF_010672485.1 Moorena sp. SIO2C4
AATTCTTTAAGTAGGAATTGAAGTTGGGTTAAAGAGAAAAGAAGGACCTTAGAAAGTCGACAAATCAACGTAATCAACAGCGTGCCTCGGATGAAAAGGGCATTTTTTCTACTGCCGTTATGGAACAAACAGTTCGAATACAAAAACAACTGGCTGTCGTCACTGTGGTAGATGGCCAGATGGGGGAGATTTTTATTAAGGGTAATTATCCCGAGATGATATAAGAGGTTTGGGGTAATCAGAAGCAATTACCAACTATAACCAGCAGGGGGTCATACCATGGGATGTGGTATTAGCTACTTAATTCCAGAGCAATCTTGGTGCCTTGGCAATCTAGAGAAAGCGATCGCACTTGAGCCTGAATCCCGGCATCGGTCCAAGCTACCGCCATTGCCTCCTGAACCGCTGGTGCTTGGGACTCACTCACCAAAGCCAACAAAGTAGGACCTGCCCCACTAATCACCATGCCATAGGCTCCAGCATCCAAAGCTGCCGCCTCCACAGCGTCATAACCAGGAATCAGTTTTTGGCGATAAGGCTGATGTATCCGGTCTTGCAAACCGACCCGTAACCAATCCCCCTTACCAGACTCCAAACCCCGCAACAACAACCCCAAACTGGCCACATTCAAAACTGCATCAGCACGGCTATAGCTATCAGGCAACACCTGCCGTGCCTCCTGTGTTGAAAGCTCGAAATCGGGAATTGCCACCACCGGCACCAGATCAGAAGACCAAGCAACATCACAAACTACCCAATCCTGTTGTTGTGCTTCTGGTTCTTGGGGTCTTTGGGGTTTCATCACCAAACCTCGACCGGTCAAACGACATCCCCCCAAAAGCGCTGGAACCACATTATCAGGATGCCCCTCAATTGCGATCGCTAACTCCATTACCTCCTGCTGAGAAAGAGGTTTACCCGCTAACTGATTTGCAGCAATCAATCCTCCAACAATCGCTGTTGCCGAACTGCCCAATCCTCGTGCCAAAGGCACCCCCAAATCAATCTCTAGGTGTACCGGAGGCGGAGTTTTTCCCAGACGCTCATATAAGGTCACAAAGGCTCGATAGACAAGATTACTCTCATCTCTACTCACCTTCTTGGCTTCCACACCAGTAACATCAATCTTAAGCTTGACTGATCCAGAATTTACCGACTCCAGGCGAGTGACTTTAAACTGGTTATATACAGTTAACGCTGCGCCTATGCAATCGAAACCTGGTCCTAGATTAGCGGTAGTACCGGGCACAATAACCCTGACCGTAGAAACAACAGACATTTGACAATATTCTGAACTAAATAATCTTGCCCTAAAAATTGCTCTCCTGTCTACCTGCTTTGGTACATTTATTTACAGTTGGCTGCACGTAAGTGATTTTTTTTTGAATAAACGACACCAAGGCAGAAGTGAGAACGATTAATGATCTATGGTAATCTTGAATCAGTGTATTCTCAGCCTGTGAAAAATTCGATAAGTCGTGAGTGGAGAGCGTGCTGATAGAGCATGTTTGAAATCATCAAAGGCCGATCAGCTGCTAGGGGAGTTCTACATTAATAAAACCTGTTACTCCAAAGCCAAATTATTAAACACCTATAAAATTACAAAATTTTATAAGATACCAAGTTTTGTTAATCACTAAGCAAAATAGCTGAGCGCTTTCTGATAATGGGTAATAGGGCATAATAAATTACCTAATTAAATATAAAATATAATAGCGGTTTCCGTGGTTGAATGTTAATTGTTAAACATTGTTAAACATTGTTAAACATTGTTAAACGTTGTAGATAAAGCATAGTCCCACAAAGAAAAGGGAGTCAAGATCTATTATTTTGTTGCGGTCACAAAAAACTGAGTGGAAGCAATAGCGCGATCGCTCCTGCAAATAAATACCCTCTAAGGCTTGATCAAATTTCTCTCTAATTTCCGATAGGTTTTGACTTGCCGCAGACGCTCTAATGGTGGATAGAGAATCATCACACCTAAGGGAACTGCTGTCACTAAAATGGCGATCAGTACCAACACATTTAAAAATCCTAGTTTCAAACCGATACCTAAACTAATCCCCAAGGCTACCGATAACACAGGCACTCCTAGGGCTAAGATTTTACTAAACCCACGCTTTCGGCAGCTTTGAGCTACTCCTTCCCCTTCAAAGGCTGCCATAAACACTACCGCATCCACTGCTGCAAAGGTAGCAATCGCGCTATCCGTAGCGCGAAACTTGGCACCAAATCCAGCTACCAACAGGGCTGCTACTCCAGCAAAAAACACTGCTGCTACGGTATCCATAGCCTTTAACGGAATACTAAATCTGGCTCTGACTTTTGCTACCAGTTTCGAGACCATCCCAGATGTCACAGCCGCAGTCAATCCCAGCATTGCCACCAAGACTGAAACAAAAGTTGCGATCGCAATCCCGATTGTCCCACTGTTACTCACAATTCCCTCCCAAGCCGTAGTTTCTACCCACGTAGCTGTAGTAGCTAAGCCAATCAATAGCGCTAGGGATAGATAGGGAAGTTTTTTCGTGGCAATTGGTACCGGAGCAGTATGGATTTTCAGGGGTAAAACCTGAGTTGAGTGTTCAGCATTAGTGTGAATTAATACCTCGCGCTCATAGGTTTGGTCTGCCATCAGCTTACTGGTATCTATCGTAATGTGGCACAACCCTTGATTACCATTAACATCAGCTGTGTCCAATCGAATCCAGTCATGGAAGTAGGGAGTATGGGGTGGGTCACTGACATGGGGAGCAATTTGCCAGCGGCTTTCTAAGGCTGTGTCTGGAACTGTGTTACAAATCGTAATAGTTTTTGTCAGTTTTTCCCCTAATTTTTTAGCCCTCAACTCTAGATAAGGTTGGGATAGTTTTGCCTCTGGAATCCGGATGACGTAGATTGGCTTAAGGGCTTCTAAAGCCGTTTCAGCATCAGGAAAACGGTCTTTATGTTTCAGCTCTACCATCCTTTTCAGCCACTCCAGCCAACTCAAACTTACTTGAGGTAGACGATGCTGAAAATTGAGACAATAGTCTTCATCAATTAAAGTATTAATCGTAGTCGATGGAGTACCAGTTAGTAAACAAATCAAGGTCGCTCCTAACCCATATAAGTCTGACGCTTTACTTAGGGCTTTATCAAATAACTGTTCCGGAGCCATAAACCCGATAGTGCCTTTGGCTACACTACTCACCGCTAGTTCACTATCACCAATCCGAGCCAAGCCGAAGTCTACCAAAAAAACATTGATCGTCTCATCTACTAAGATATTTTCCGGTTTGATATCTCGATGAATGATCGGAGGAATCCGATGTTGTAGGTAAACCAGAATATTGAGTAACCCAACAGCGATTTGCTTAATCTCCTCCGGGTCAAAACTACGAGGTACAGCCAAGGAAGGAGCATGTTTGTATTCTTGTATCAAACAACAGCCCCTAGTGGTTTGGAATGACCCAGATTCAGTTCAATAGGGTTACACGATGTTGACACTACGAAATAATTGCATCATTTAATATTCTTATGGTGAGAGTAAATTTTTCGATACTCATGAACGCTTAATTGGAAATGATAATCGGAAGTGTGTTTCATACTTACTGCCTTTTAAC
>NZ_JAAHGN010000796.1:0-3600 GCF_010672485.1 Moorena sp. SIO2C4
TCCCACAACAACAGGTGCAACTACTAAAAGAATTAGCACTAGTCTTTTTTAAATTGGGGACAATTGCCTTTGGTGGCCCAGCTGCTCACATTGCCATCATGGATGATGAAGTAGTGAAGCGACGACAGTGGATGAGTCATGAGAAGCTGCTCGATCTACTGGGAGTTACTAATCTTATTCCAGGCCCTAACTCTACAGAATTAGCGATTCACATCGGTTATGAGCGAGCGGGATGGCGAGGGCTGTTTGTTGCTGGTTCTTGTTTTATCTTGCCAGCAATGGTGATTGTCTGGATCATGGCAGCAATTTATGCCCGTTACCAGAGTGTGCCCCAGGTAGAGTGGCTCCTTTATGGTATCAAACCAGTTATCATCGCCATTGTTTTACAAGCGTTATGGAAGTTGGGAAAAAAAGCAGCAAAAGATATTCCCACCACAGTAGCAGGAGTTGCAGCTACTGTCGCTTTCTTCTTAGGCACCCATGAAATTCTATTACTGCTGTTGGTCGGAGCTGCAGTAATGCTAGTTAAAAACCTTTGGCGTAGAGGAAACAATATCACAGGTGCTTTACTTATACCTTTCTCTAGTGTTTTAGCACAGACCGGTGTACCATCCGCTGCTTCTATATCTTCCGCTAGTGTGTTCTTATTCTTCCTAAAAATTGGCTCCGTTCTATATGGTAGTGGCTATGTGCTGCTGGCGTTTCTACAACAAGATTTAGTAGAGCGCCATCAATGGCTTACTTCCCAACAACTGCTTGATGCGATCGCAATCGGTCAAGTCACTCCCGGTCCTGTGTTTACCACTGCTACCTTTATTGGCTATCTGCTGAATGGAAATGTTGGCGCAGTAGCTGCAACAATTGGAATCTTTTTGCCTGCCTTTGTGTTAGTCGGAATCCTCAATCCTTGGGTGCCCAAGCTACGCCAATCCCCCTGGGCAAGTGGATTCCTAGACGGTGTTAATGCCGCTTCCTTAGGACTGATGACAGGAGTCACTTATATCTTAGCACGTACTGCTTTAGTAGATTGGTTAACCGTTATGGTAGCAATAGTTAGCGCGGTGCTGGTATTTCGCTTTAAGGTAAATTCCGCATGGTTAGTATTAATCGGCGGAATTATCGGATTGATTTCACAATTAGCCCAGTTGTCGATTGGGTTTTAGGGAGTCGGGAGTCGGGAGCGGTGCGACCCGTGGCGAATTTAATTCGCCTACGGAAAGCGCACCGAGGGAGTCGGGAATCGGGAGAATGAGGTAGAAAGAATTTTTTCTAGTTTTACTGTTCCCTTGGCTAATAGTATTACGCTTTTCCTTTAACCATGTTCACTAGAATCCCAATAACTTTATTAATATCGCTAATATAATAACTATCATTATCGATATAAGCGACATTTTTTTCAAGCTTAACAAACCTCCATTCATCCCCTGTAGTTACTGCACCATATACACAGGGTAAATCATAACTTTCTTCTTGATTAAAGAGTTGAGCAGCATACATTTCCGCAATACATTGACCCAAGCCAGAAATAATATTTTCATTCTTAGCTTCAACTATTGTAATTACCGGCAAATCTAAATATAACTGCTCTTCTGAACCACTAATGATATAATCACAAAATCCAGTTAAGCCTTTTTCCTTATCGACATTAAAATCAATCCCTGAGAATAGACTAATTTTTTGAGATGATTTTTCTTTGACTTCCAGTAAAATATTAATAATGATTAGTTCTGACCTAGCTTTTTCCGTATTAATGGCTAAGGCTAAAGGGAGATTTCTTTTTAAGGTCTGTGCCAGATAATCACTTATTTGAATTTCTTCACTATTGGAAAATAGTGACTGATCCTCGACAGTCTGGATATTAAAGTCAAGCTTGACTTTCTTTAGAGTAAAGTCACTATATGCCACTTAAGTCTCCTGGTTTTGAGCCTAATGCTAAGGCGGTCGGGGTATGGGTGTTGTTATGCGGCGGATTGGTGCTTTCGATTATACCAAGCATTAACTTCTGCGATTATCTGGCTAACCTGCTCCTGATCCAGAGAACGCCATTGATTGTTTTCAAGAGTATGAAGGCTCTGGTTGGATTCACTGGGATACTTCAACCATCGGTAATAGCCCCTGTCATCGTCCATAGTGAAAAACAATACACATACCGGGAAGGGCAAATCTTGAAAGTACTTCTTTTCTTGGTCAGATAAAACTAGTGACGCTTCTTGCTGTATGTCCTTGAAAGCTTTGTCTCGACCTTTGATGTGAACACCAAAAACCCTTCCTGTTGGTAATTTATCCCGTAGTATTGTTACCAACATATCTAGCCCATAATCAGCCTTCATCCTTTCCACAACTAGATCTTGGCTACTTGTCAAATATACTATCGCCAGATGTTCAGCACGCTCACCAATGAAATAATCTAAATCTCGCTTCATTACTGCCTCCACTATTGCACTAGGAAGTCTGCTGTAACTTGACTGCGATTGACCGTAGGTCACGCTACGCGATGGCTCGAAGAGCCCGCTAAAAGCGATTGGCCTACGGCCACGCTACGCGAACGCATCAATTGATTGCTACTGACTATATTGCCACCTTAACTGAGTTTAATTAGGCAAGCAAAGGTTTGTAATTGTTGAGCTTCGTATTCATGGAATGAAAAGTCTCATTGAACCTCTATAGTCATCAATGTCAAAGATAATCTCAATTAGCCGATCAACACAACGATTGCGATAATCAGGATCACTCAGAACTCGATCAGAATCTCCAATTGTGACAACAGGTAATGAAGTAGATGTATTTTCTTCACGCATCACTTTCTCTAGAGAATTCTTACCGTTCATACTCCGATTGGCTGTTAGCAGGATCATTTGATTGGCTTGTGCAAACCGCCAAACTACTCTGTCATCACTAGTAATCGATAATTCAATCTCTGCAAAAGTGACAAACCGAATGGGTAACAGCTCCAACCAGCCAAGGCTAGCAATACTACCTGACAAAAGTAGAGCATGTCCTTCAAGATTATGATCAACCAAGAAAATCATCGCTGGGACTCAAATTGAGCTTGATGTTTTGCTTTCTGTGCTTGCAGCTTTTCCCAAGCCGCCTCCCTACCTGGTAATGGTGGCTTTTTGGCAAGTCGGGCAATCAGGTCACGATTGCGCTGTTCATAATACTGTCGCAATTCTTCAGCTTCTTTCACTACAATTTGATACTCAGCTTCGACTTCAGCACGATTGGCTTTAATATAGGCCAGAGCAGCATTTATTTGTTCCTCGGTTAAGTTGAAGAGACCACGAATAAGCTTAGGAGGATATTCAGCAGTTAGGTAATCTATTACATCATAGAGTGTGATGCGTGTACCTGATATCGTCAATCCCCTTTCTGTGCGAATGATAGCCACTTTTCCATTAGACTCTAAACTCATATCCCTTATTCTTAAAAGACTAAATCCATCATTAACTACGCTATCAGCTATCAGCTATCAGATATCAGCTATCAGCTATCAGCTTATGCCCGTAGCGCAATCGGTGCTTTTGAATAAAATAAGCTGACCACTGACCACTGACCACTGACCACTGACCGCCCATCCCTGGCCAAATCAACTCACTTTAA
>NZ_JAAHGN010000797.1:0-776 GCF_010672485.1 Moorena sp. SIO2C4
TGGCCGGGTAACCCAGCTTTGGGTCGCGTCTTTCGGCAAAGCCGACGCGGGGCGCGTTCGGGTCGCACCTAAAAGCTATGCAGCTTCGGAATAGGGGAGCCAGGGCTGCATCCCTTGTGCAAAGGATTGCTAGGATTTAGATATCACCTCACTAACTAAATTTCCCTTCATCTGTTTGTAGTCTTCAATTTGCTTTTCCAGCTCAATATGCAGGTGATCAATCTCTTCTTTCTCCAGAATTTCTAATAGGGCTAGATTCAAGGATTGCTGGGCAGCAGTGTAGAGGTTGATATCAATCACATATACTATAATTTTAATTACCCGAGCATTATCTTCAATGTGGGAAAACAAAACTTTCATTTTTTGCTTGTGCAAGCCATCGATAGTCGGGATTAGTTCTTTAATAGCCTGACAAATTCGGGAAGTTTGCTCAGCTGAAATTCCATCAACTTTCAGAGTTAAATTTATGCCCCACTCAAACGTCTTACCAGTCTTCTGGGACCAATTTTCCACAACTCCAGCAATCATTTTAGAATTGGGAACTTTTTTGACAGAACCCCACTCAATAATACAAAGTGTTGTACTTCTCAGACCAATACTGACTATCTGAACAAAACCATTGACTCCGTCCACTACTACCCAGTCACCGGGTTTATAGAGACCATCAGCGTAGATAATCACCGTACAACACCAGTCATAGATAATGTCTTTGAATAACAAACCTAAGGCGACACCTGCACCACCCAGTAGACCGATCAGTGCACCAGCAGATGCTC
>NZ_JAAHGN010000797.1:876-3585 GCF_010672485.1 Moorena sp. SIO2C4
GGTTTATAGAGACCATCAGCGTAGATAATCACCGTACAACACCAGTCATAGATAATGTCTTTGAATAACAAACCTAAGGCGACACCTGCACCACCCAGTAGACCGATCAGTGCACCAGCAGATGCTCCCAACAAAATCTCACTGGCTTTAATAGCGGCAATCAGCACTGCTGATATCTGAAAAAGCCTTGGGAAGTAGGGCACAAACAAATCGTCAAGTTCAGTTTCAGTGTTGGCCGCCAATCCGGCTAGAAGCTCCCCCAGTAGTGGCGCAGCACGGTAAAGAATATAGGTAGCAATGAACAGAGCGCTCACAAACAGAATCTCGGGGATTTTCTGATTCTGTTCAGGAGTAAGATGGGTGGCCACAACTAGATGTACTACCCATAGTCCACCGATCCAAATTAGCCAGCCTAATGGTTGCTTAAGAATCCTAATTAACTCATAGTCTAGGGTGGTTTTTGTACGGCTAGTCAGACGCTCGAGTCTGTCAATGATTATTGAAGTGAACAAGCCTCGCAATATCTGGGTGACGAGGAGGATGAGCACCACAATCACTATCGTGGAAACAGGAATGTTGGCGAGCTTGAAGTCGGTATCAAAGATCCTTGCTTTGATTAGGTTGATTGTCGTGTTGAATGTACTTTTAAGGTTTTCCATAGTTTCGACGAAAAGACAACAGCAGAGATCGACCTGTGCCTAGCTAAATGGCAAGTCGATGGCAAGTCTCTTGGTGGAATGATTTTACTATAAGTGGGGAATTTACCCAATAGTGCTAGGCGTGCTAGGTATGCAATAAACATGATTTAGAGCAATTGCCCGTCTGCGCAGCACCCTAGGAGCCAGTTTCAAAGGTTTACTATCTGGGGTGTATCTGATATTTCTAAAAAAGAAGGGGGGCGGGGAGTGTCCGGCCTGGGCGCAGGAATTTTATTAGAATTTTTGGCGTTGCTGAATTAAGGAATGAATGCGCGATCATCTAGTTTTATTAAAGCCCCCGTTGGTCCCCCAATTCTGGGGGACTTTGAGAGTTTTTCCCCCCAAGCGAGCAATCCCTCGCTTGGGGGCTAGGGGGGCGAAACCATACTGAGAATCAGCAACGCCGAATTTTTGCCTAATTTGAAAGGTGCGCTCTTACCATTAAGAATTAAATTCGCGCGATTGTCGCGCCTAAAAGCGATGCAGCTTCGAAGGGAACGAGCGCTGCATCCCTTGTTCAAAGGATTGCTAGGATTTAGATATCACCTCACTAACTAAATTTCCCTTCATCTGTTTGTAGTCTTCAAGTTGCTTTTCCAGCTCAATATGCAGATGATCAATCTCCTCTTTCTCCAGGATTTCTAATATTGCTATATTCAAGGATTGCTGGGCAGCAGTGTAGAGGTTGGTATCAATCACATATACTATAATTTTAATTACCCTAGCATTATCTTCAATGTGGGAAAACAAAACTTTCATTTTCTGCTTGTGCAAGCCATCGATAGTCGGTATTTTTTCTTTAATAGCCTCACAAATTCTGGTAGTTTTATCAGCTGAAGTTCCATCAACTTTCAGAGTTAAATTTATGCCCCACTTAAAGGTCTTGCCAGTCTTCTGGGACCAATTTTCCACAACTCCAGCAATCATTTTAGAATTGGGAAGTTTTTTGATAGAACCCCACTCAGTAATAAGAAGTGTTGTACTTCTCAGACCAATACTGACTATCTGAACAAAACCACTTACTCCGTCCACTATTACATAGTCACCCGGTTTATAGAGACCATCAGCGTAGATAATCACCGTACAACACCAGTCATAGATAATGTCTTTGAATAACAAACCTAAGGCGACACCTGCACCACCCAGTAGACCGATCAGTGCACCAGCAGATGCTCCCAACAAAATCTCACTGGCTTTAATAGCGGCAATCAGCACTGCTGATATCTGAAAAAGCCTTGGGAAGTAGGGCACAAACAAATCGTCGAGTTCAGTTTCAGTGTTGGCCGCCAATCCCCCTAGAAGCTCCCCCAGTAGTGGAGCAGCACGGTAAAGAATATAGGTGGCAATGAACAGAGCGCTCACAAACAGAATCTCGGGGATTTTCTGATTCTGTTCAGGAGTAAGATGGCTTGCCACAACTAGCTGTACTACCCATAGTCCAGCCAGCCAAATTAGCCAGCCTAATGGTGCCCTAATAATCCTAAGGAACTCATCGTCTAGGGTGCTTTCTGTACCGCTAGTCAGACGCTCGATTCTGCTAATGATTATGGCAGTGAACAAGCCTCGCAATATCTGGGTGAACATGAGGATGAGCACCACAAGAACTATCGTGGAAAGAGGGATGTTGGCGAGCTTGAAGTCGGTATCAAAGATTCTTTCTTTGATAACGTTGATTGTATTGTTGAATGTAGTCTTAAGGTTTTCCATAGTTTCGACGAAAATGCAACAGCATAGATCGACCTTTGCCTAGTTAAATGACAAGTCGATGGCAAGTCGATGGCAAGTCTCTTGGTGAAATTATTTTACTATAAGTCGCGAATTTCCCCAATAGTTCTGGGTATGCAATTGGGATTGTAATCCACAAACAGGATTGAGAGCAATTGCCGGTTTCCGCAGCACCCTAGGAGCCAGTTTTAAACTTTTAATATCTGTTTGTAGGAAAAATATTCGGTCAATCACATCTGGATTTTACCGAAAAGTATTAGCTAGTAAAAGAAGCTGGAAATAGCGA
>NZ_JAAHGN010000798.1:0-3576 GCF_010672485.1 Moorena sp. SIO2C4
TCTCGCGGTGGTGCAGCAGGAAAGGCTATAGTTGATCCTGAGACTAACTCTAACTATGTGCTAGTGAATTGGCTTAGCGCCCATCTAGATGCAGGAGAGGCTTTTATTCCTAAAAATGGTGAACCTAGCATTTTTTTATTAGCTCCTCCTGGGGACAATGTCAAACCAGAAGATTTTGTAGCGCTTTACTCCGATGGTAGTTACGGCATATCAATTCATCCTGGAGTATGGCACACAGCTCCCCTACCGCTTTCTGGAGAAGTAGTCTATAAAAATAAGCAAGGCAGTATCTATGCTACAGTAGATTGTCTATTGTTGAAGGAGCAAGATACTTGTCTAAAGATTCCCCTTCGTAAACCTGAAGAAGACTGACAATATAGATAGCCAACACAGCACGGAATAGATAGAAACAGATGATTTTCTATAATTTGAAGTGCAAGTATTTTCCTTAGCCGCTTCTAAAGGAGCTAGAGCGCCAGTTACAAAAAAATTCGCCCCCCTAGCCCCCCAAGTTTGGGGGGAAATAGACTTAAAGTCCCCCATAATTGGGGGATTTAGGGGGCTTAGGGTGGGAGGGAGAAAGGTAAATCGATGTATTTTCTGGAAAATGATGTGTAAAAAAATGTGTCAACTTCTATTACTGAATAGCTGCTAAAAATCGCCTATTTAGTAATCATGGCAGACGAAAAAAAATCCGTATTTATAGACTCATAAATCACTGAAGAACCGAAGTGATTTAGGTTTTTAGTGATTAGTGGAGCGATGGTATAGCAATCTCAAATAGAGAGCGTAAAATGCCAATGGCTAAGTCCAGAAATAGGCTCGTTCACGTCAATTGAATTTCAATTCATTCAATTCATTCAATTCATTCATTCAACTCAACGGAGAATAAATCATGGCGACCATCAAACTAATGCACGCCAAGCTACATCGAGTGCGTGTAACTGAGGCAAACCGCCACTATGTGGGCAGTGTCACGATTGACTCCGACTTGCTGGCACAGGTAGGGATCCTACCCCTCGAAGAAGTAGAAATTGTCAACATTGACAATGGCAATCGCTGGTCAACCTATGTTTTGCCAGGAGAAGCAGGTTCAGGAAAAATTTGTCCCAATGGAGGGGGAGCGCTACTGTGCAAAGAGGGAGATACCTTGATTATCTGGGCAAACGAGCAATGCGATCGCGCTGAAATTTTGAGTAGCGGACACCAAGCGCGGGTACTGATTGCTGATGAAAACAACTGCTGTCAAGAAGTTTTTTACCAGACTCTCACCCCTACTCTCACCCCTAATGGAGAGAAACTGGAATACAACGGCTATCAAACCAGTAACGGCAAACAATTGACCTCTAAGTCAGAGGTAATGGTGGGGGCTGAAGCCTAGTTTTCCAGGAATTACGCATTTGCCTCCTAAATACCCCAAAATTGGGGTATTTTGACATCATTACTTTCCATAAATATCCATAATTTGGTAGATAGGGGTGCTAAATACACTTAAGCGCGTAAGTCCTGTTTTCAAATAAATCGGAAGCAAGTAATACAAAGCATAAAGGTGAAAGATGACAACCCTACTTCGGCAACTCAAAGCCGCTTTTCGGATTGAATCAGTTGCAGTGAACAACAACGGTGTACAAGTCACTTGGAAAGATGGTCATCATAGCTTTTACCATAACCTCTGGCTGCGGGATGCTTGCCACTGTCCCGAATGCTTCCAGCAGGATACATTGAGCCTTAACAGCTCAGAAGGGGAAGGACATGACCCCCTGAAAATGCCACTCAATCCCATCACTGAAGCGGTCAAGATTGATCGTGAAGGCAATTTGGATATAGTCTGGGGCGGTCAAGAACCTGGACATCACAGTGTATTCGATCCATCTTGGCTGCGAGTTCACTGTCAAACAGACCCCGCTCTCAAACAGCGACGAAAACCCCAACTGTGGGATTCATCAGTGTCCATCCCTCATTTCGATTACTACGAAGTGATGAAAGACGATTGGGCACTGTTGCTGTGGTTGGACAAGATGCTGGAATTGGGAGTAGTCATCATTGACAACGTGCCCAAGAATCGAGAAAGTTTTCAGGCACTGATAGAGCGGATTGGACCGATCCAAGAACGATATCATCCCACCCATATCTTTACGTTGGATACAGCAAACAAACTGGCAGGGAATATTCACCACGCCTATCAGTATATGCAACGTTTACATAATCACACAGACCATGTGTCTTACAACGTTCCTCCCAGACTGCAATTTCTCGGATGTATCC
Source organism: Moorena sp. SIO2C4 (assembly GCF_010672485.1). NCBI lineage: Bacteria > Bacillati > Cyanobacteriota > Cyanophyceae > Coleofasciculales > Coleofasciculaceae > Moorena > Moorena sp. SIO2C4. Next base: position 2,266 of record NZ_JAAHGN010000798.1, read on the forward strand.
AATACGACAACCCAGACTATGACAAACAGGCATATTCCACGTTAGTGGATGGATTTAAAATTGCCCAAGTTCTCAGAACCCAACAGCCAAAATTCTTCGAGTTGCTGACCACAGAGTATGTGCCAACAGGTCGCCGTCGCCTGGGTGTGGAAGAAAAAGTATCTAAGCATGAAATTGGCACCAAGAAGTACCAATGGGAAACTTATCATCGTCAGCATGTAATTAATTTGGATGAAACGGGTGAAGTCTACCAGATTCGTCACCATGAAACAGACCGAGTGCCACTAGAGGTTTCTCCTGATAAGATTCAAGACTTATATGCAGCCTACCAAGCATTTACAGCGCTAGCTGAAGCTCCTGAATATAACGCCGAATTTCTGATCGCTCCGGGACAAGTATTAGTTAACGACAACTGGCGATTACTCCACGGGCGTACCGCCATTCATAATCCTCAGCTGCGACGAGTTTTACTGGGAGCCTACATGAAGCCAGAAACATTCCGTAGCAGGCGGCGACTGTTACTAGGTAAGAAAAGCGGTATGTCAGATATCTGGTTAATGGGATGCTCAGACCGTGCTTTAGAAATTCTGGCAGACCGCACCACAATCTAAAGAAACGACATACATAGCAGCTTGATACATAGGAGCTTGAAATTAACATGACCACGCTACTTCGACAACTCAAACCTGCTTTTTGTATCAAATCCATGGCAACCAGTGACAATGGCGTAGAGATCACTTGGAAAGATGGCCATCAAAGCTTTTACCATAATCTCTGGCTCCTAGATAGCTGTCGCTGTCCTAAATGCTTTCAGCGAGATACCTTAAGCCTCAATAGCGGACATGACCTCCTCAAAATTCCTTTAAACCCAACTACTGAAAAGGTGACAATTGATCCTGAAGGGAATTTGGATATTGTCTGGGGTGGTCAGGAAACAGGGCATCACAGTGTATTCGATCCTTCCTGGCTACGAGTTCATTGTTACAATGACCCAGCCCTTAAACAAAAATCAAAACCTCAACTTTGGGATGCATCAGTATCTATCTCTTATTTTGATTATCATGAGGTGATGAATGATGACGACGTTTTATTGTCTTACTTAAATCAGCTCGTCGAACTAGGGGTAGCAATAATTGAGAATGCTCCAAATGACGAACAAAGCTTTCGGGCATTGGTGGAACGGGTGGGGCCTTTACGGCAACGTTATCATCCCACCAATGTATTTACTATGGATAGACAAAACACAGTTGCTCAAGCTATCCAACACTCTTATCAATTGGGGCGTTTAAGAAATCATACAGACGTTACTGC
>NZ_JAAHGN010000799.1:0-3574 GCF_010672485.1 Moorena sp. SIO2C4
CCTGTCAATAGCGTCGCCTTTAGCCGAGATGGCATGACTATCGCTTCTGCTAGTTTGGACAACACCGTGAAACTGTGGAATCTCAAAGGCAAACACCTGCACACCCTCACCGAACACAACGCAAATGTCACTAGCGTGGCCTTTAGCCCAGATGGCATGACTATCGCTACTGCTAGTTGGGACAAGACGGTGAAACTATGGAATCACCAAGGCAAACACCTGCACACCCTCACCGGACATAGCGATTGGGTCAATAACGTGGCCTTTAGCCGAGATGGCATGACTCTTGCTTCTGCTAGTTGGGACAAGACGGTGAAACTATGGAATCACCAAGGCAAAGACCTGCACACCCTCACCGGACATAGCGATTGGGTCAATAGCGTGGTCTTTAGCCCAGATGGCCAGACTCTTGCTTCTGCTAGTGCAGACAATACTGTAATTTTATGGAATTTAGATCTAGAGGATTTAGTGGAACAGAGTTGTGATTGGCTCCATGATTACCTTGTCACTCATCAAGACGAAGAAGAATTAAGGGAAATTTGTGGTATGTAGGGGAGTCGGGAGTCGGGAGTCGGGAGTCGGGAATCGGGAAATAGGGAGCAGGGAGCAGGAAGTAGGGAGATAGGGAGATAGGGAAATGGGTATAATTATTTAGATAAATATTATATTGTAGCTTATTTTTATAGCTTATTTTAATAAATCTTTTCAAGAGTTTTTAAGTCTCCCCACACTTCCCACACTTCCCACACTTCCCACACTTCCCCCTCTCCCCACACTCCCCCTCTAGTCGTGATTCAACACTTCGGGTAATTTCCAAGACCGCCCTTGACAGTAAACATAACCATTATTAATGTATATCCCGGAAAGTGCCCTAGCTAATACCAAGAATTCCTGCTGTTCTTCCGCAGTCATATAATTTTCATTGTGTAGACTCCCTGAGGCTCGGTTTGGATCTCCTCCGGAGTCCAGATATCGCTGACGGGCCAGAGTGGAGAGTTCTACCATTCGTTGATATTGCTGTTGTTGTAATTCACTTAAGGGCTTCATAATTCGGCTAGAGGTGTAATCGGGGTAATTTCACCATTTGGTAAAAGCATAGCAAAGGGCAGAAGAAGGCTGGCAGTGCTGATGTACCAAATGCCATTGTCTTGGTCATAAACAGTATTTTCTAGTAATCCTAAGGTATCCAAAGCATTGAGAATTAGATATTGTGCTTCTGTTGGTTCCATCGCACCCGACCGAACTAATAGGGATGTTGGTGATTTTACTCCCAAAGTAAGCATTCAGCAGTCAGCTGTCAGCCATCAGCCATCAGCTATAGCGCTACGCTTAGCGTCAGAAGTTAGAAGTCAGAAGTCAAAGGTGCGCTTTCCGTAGGCGAATTAAATTCGCCACGGGTCGCACCTAAAAGTAAGCGATTACTTACGTTTCGGAGTTTAGGAATGTCCTAATCTAAATGCGTAGTGCTATATAAGTGATTAGTGATTAGTGATTAGTGATCAGCTTTTGAATAAAAGAGGTAAGCATTAGTTTAATCTGAGTCAAGTGAGAGCGTCGTTCGCACAGCGTGGCCATTCGCGTAGCGTGGCCGAAAGGCCAAGGCCAAAGCCTGTGCTAGGAACGAGGTTTATTTTAAACTGACTGCTGACTGCTGACTGCTGACTGCTGACTGCTTACCTTTCAGGTTTTGAATAAAACAAGTAAGCATTCGTTTAATAGGGAGATGGGAACTGTGGGAAGTATGGGAAGTGTGGGAAGTGTGGGAAGTGTGGGTAGATCGGGAGATCGGGAGATCGGGAAATTTTTATTAGAGTAATTATACAGACATCCTATAATCCCTGCTTAGTAAGCTAGGTAAAAGTAGTTTTCCATGGTTAAGAGTATATTTAACTACATTTTTGCTCATTTTCATACTATGTCCTGATCTGTTGACAATAACCATAGCTGGTAGAATTTTATGGCTGGATTAAACACATTTTGGTAAAATAGTCAACAGTTAAGATGATCAGTGGGAATGAAATGTTAATAAACATAAACTCCCGTTACCACAGCGGTAAATTGGGGCTACTATAGTAACTTAAGTAATCATATAAACATAATCCCGGAAGGTAAACATGATACAAGCTGCTGTCAAAATGCTAATTCCTTTCGAGTCTATTATCGAAGCAATCACTACTCTGGAAATAGAAGACAAAATTAAGCTGAATCAAATCCTCGAAGAAGATATTGCTGAAGTCAAACCGCAAATTGTATTAGAAAAATTGTTACAGGAACCAGTGTCCGAAATGCACTTTGAGCAATTTGAGGAACCTTTCCAAGCACCCGAGCCTGCCAAGACTGAAACCTCAAACGTGTCTCTGATTCCCCTGTGTCCCCTGCTGCCTCTAATTCCCTTAGGTACCTCAGGGGATAACGTTGCTTGAAAAAATGCGATCGCTATCATCTCGGTGCGTTAGCTTTGCCTAACGCACCCTACTCGCTACTGCATCAAGACGAATTGCTAAAACCTTTATATAAAAAGTTTTTTCATAACTTTTTACCGATTCCCGATTCCCGATTCCTGATTCCCGTTCCCCTCCTGGGAGGGGTTAGGGGTGGGTTCCGATTCCCGATTCCCGATTCCCGATTCCCTGCCCCCAGCGCTAGAATCTCCTGAAAGATACTCCCTAACTTAACGAGGAATAATCACCCTAGAGCTATTCATCTTCAAAAATTGCCCCTAACCGCATCAAAACCCCTCTCATCTGATTAGAAATACCTCTATTTTTAGCGAACCTAGCCCCTTTCACTCTTGCCCCCCTAATGTCAGCATGACTAAAATCAGCTCCTCTGAGATTGGCACCATCTAACTCAGTAAGATTCATCTTCGCACTTCTGAGATTAGCACTCCTAAGGTCAGCATTTTCAAGGATAGCCAAACTCAAGTCAGCTCCCTGAAGATCAACTCTCCTGAGATCACTATTACTTAAGTCGCTACGAATCAGCTCGGCTTTGCGTAGGTTGGCACGAATCAGATGGACATAATTCAAATTAGCACGAATCAGGCAGACTTGGGTCATGTCTGCTAAACTTAAATCAGCACCTTTAAGATTACTTCTCCTCAGTTTCGCACCTTTGAGATTAGCTTCACTAAGCTGAGCACGGCTCAAGTTAGCATCAGATAAATCAACACACCTCAAGTCAGCCCCCCCCAGGTGGGCACGGATGAGGTTAGTGCCCTGAAGGTTAGCTCTGCTCAAAATCGCACTACCCAGATTAGCCCCCCTGAGTTTAGCCCCCTGGAGGTAAGCACCTCCCAATTTAGCCTCGCTAAGATTAACACCAGTGAGGTCAGTTTTCCTGACGTCAGCTCCCCTCAAGTCAGCACCACTGAGGTCACCATCCCTGACATTAGCACCATCTAATCGTATCCCCCTCAAGTCAGCACCACCAAGGCTTACCCCATGGGGATTAGCATTCCTGAAGTGGCTCATGCTTAGATTCGCACGACTGAAATCAGCCCCCCTCAAGTCAGCATTACATAAGTTGGCACCTTGGAGGTTAGCCCCCCGGAAATCCGTTCCTCTGAAATCCG
>NZ_JAAHGN010000008.1:0-12562 GCF_010672485.1 Moorena sp. SIO2C4
TCTTACAGTGGTACGGACTGGGGAAGTATCCGTACGTGCGTACCAGAATGAGGCTCGATGACCTAGTCAAACCTGGGAGAGTTAGTTGTCTCTCCAAGCCCCAACCTGGCCGTAGGCCACGCTACGCGAACAACGCAGTAGGTTGGGGTTATTGACACTACTTACCTGTGTATTTCAGCATCTGTACTGAGCTTTTAGGATTTGTCAATTTTAAGACAACTGCTTCAAGCTATAATGATTAACTTTCAGATTAAATGTTTCTGGTTCTAATGGTTTAAGTTTTATTTTTGATTAATAAAATTTGAGCAAAAGTAGCTAAGGACACTAATATCAGTGTGAAGCTGGCGAAACTATCACAAGGTTTTCGAGCCTGAGGGTTATCTCTAAGCATGATGGGATCAAGGCTGAAAATCCGTCGGAGGTCGCTAGAATGTTATTTAATATTGCTGGTGTAGGGACTGGGTTAGGAATTCTAACCCTATTGGTATTTGGGCTGTTGCAATGGTTGCACATCAGTACTGGTCATTTCCTGGATTGGGTGATTGGTGTGGCTAGCTTTTGGTGGCTGTTGGTGATTGTGACAGTGCCATGGAATGTCCACTTGGAAGCTAGGGAAGTTTTAGCAGAGGGGTCGGCTTCCAGGGAAAATGAGATTGCGGTTGACCCGAAGCAATTAGACTATGTGAAAATGATAGCTAAGCGATCGCTAACCGTAGCAATCGCCCTTCACGTGTTATCTGCTGTGGGTCTTTACATGCTTGCTGCTACTGGGATTAGTGCTGTGGGCTACGTCAGTTCGGGAGCAGCTTTGCTTTTAACTGCTTTGCGTCCAGCGGTACGTTTTTACCAGTATTTAGCAGCTCGATTAAGGATGATCCGGCAAGAGTTTACCTATCCTCGCCGAGATGTAATGGAACTACAGAATCGTTTTGAAGCTCTCGAAAGAAGTGTCAAAGGTCTACAAGAGCAACTAGACCCACAAGAACCTTACTCTTGGGTGGCAACCCATCAGCGTTACTGGGAAGAGACTCGTAAAGGCTTAGCCCAACTTGAAGCATCCATGGCACAACTGGAAGCTAATAACAATGCGGAACACCAACGTTTAGCTCGGGATTCTGAAAATGCGATCGCACAATTAACTACAGATAGTCAATTTCTGGATAATGTCCGAGAAATTATTCGGTTTTTCAAGACAGCTTAGCAGTTATAGCGCTACGGGCAGGGAATCGGGAATCGGGAATCGGTAATCGGGAATCGGGATTAAACCAAGTTAGATGCTTCATATAAACGCCTGACAACGGCGATAATTCGCTTACCGTAATCTAAATCAGCTGACCAGCGTCCACTGAGCTGCCCAACTAAGGGAGCAATCCCTCGGGTAACGAAGCGAAACCGGGGATCGACCAAGGGTTGGACTAGGGGTTCCTGACTGGCGTAGGCTTTCAAGTGTTGGATATGGGCACGTACTCCAATTCTAGCGCTAGGAAAAGTCGCTTCTTCATCACTAGTCACTGCTCCCAAACCACCAAAATTATTCTGCTCAGGTCTAAGGCGATCGCTAAAGCGTAGGAAGTTAGTTTCTACACAAGCTTGGGAAAAGGCAATGTCATAGTTGACTCCCTCTACGGAGGCTTCTTCTCGATAGAGCCTAGGTAGGTCAGGAAACTCAGTCAGGGCGTTCTGATTATTGTTTTTAAGAAATATCTGTAACTGGACTTCGGAGGTGCTACCATGACCCATGATCCGGTCAATCAGACCTGGACAGATTTTCTGGGAAATTGAGCGCAAAATCACAGTGCGGGTGGCAGTATCCCAACCGACAAAGATGTCATAATCCCTTAGTTCAATGGCCTTAACATAAACGACTCCCCGATATTGCACACGACGGACATTCTCGGCGGTGGTCAAATCCACTCCTAGGCGATCGGCTAGGTCAATGGGAATGTAAGAATTGCTATTGATTAGAACACCTCGATCATCGTAAGTCTGATTATTGATTTTAATATCAATGATGGGATAAACGGGATTGAATTCATCGGGTGGTTGTTCACCAGAAATCAAACTACTCCATTGGGCAAGTCCATCAGCTATGCCTCTGGCCATGTCACGACGTCGATTCTGGAGCAGAGCACGGTCTTGGGGATTAGTCAAAAAGCCAACTTCGAGCAGTAGGGAGGGAAGGATAACATCACGGCAAAAGGCAAGACGGCCAACACCTGAGTCCGTATCAGGCTTTGCTCCTCGATTCGGCAGTTCAGGAAGGCGTGTGATCAAATAGCGCAGCATTAGTTCAGCATGCTTCTTGCGCTCAGTGTTATTGAAAATGTAGAAGGCAGAGGCACCTCGGATGTTAGGATTGGAAAAGGCGTCAGCATGAATCTCTAACGCTACATCACCAAAACGAGCACGGTCATTAATCCATTGAATTGTCTGCTTTAAACTCAATTCATCAGGAACAGATAATACTTCAAACCGACGCGATCGCAATTCTGGCACCACCAGATCTCGCAGCCGAATCATTTCTTCGGCTTCCGTTGTCCCACCGGCAATCGCCCCTGGGTCACGACCACCACGTTCCATGCCACCGTGACCTGCTGAAATAAATATACGTCCCATGTCTTGCTTTTTGCCCTTAGCCCTTAATTGAGCACTTGCTCTCTCCAGGATAAGGATTTAGTTTCCCTATGGCTAGGGGAAGTTGGACTGGACAAATCATCCCACCAATAGGCAATAGCAAGCAATAACCACAGCAAAATGGATGGATGAATAATAGTAAGCATTCAGGCATCAGCGTGTCGCGTATCAGCTATTAGCCAAAAGCCTGTGGGCACAGTGATTGATGCTTTTGAATAAAATAAGCTGACGGCTGACAGCTGACGGCTGAGTGCTTACGAATAATAAACAATGAATAGTATGATTGCTTAGCTTGAGCAACACCCGGAAAATCATAGCTTTTAGCAAACTATATATCAATGGCGAATCAAACCTTTGGACTAGACAACCAGCTTTACGACTACTTGAAATGTGTTTCTGTAAGAGAGCCAGAAGTTTTGACCCAGCTTAGGCTGGAAACAGCACAGCATTCTATGGCTAGGATGCAAATAGCTCCTGAACAGGGGCAGTTTATGGCCTTACTCGTGCAGTTGATGGGAGCCAAGAAAACTCTAGAGGTGGGGGTATTTACAGGCTATAGTGCTTTAGCTGTAGCCTTAGCTTTGCCACCAGAGGGCCTGGTGGTTGCTTGTGATATCAGTGAGGAGTATACTGCGATCGCACGTCGCTACTGGCAACAAGCTGGAGTAGCTGACAAAATTGACCTGCGAATTGCGCCAGCACTGGACACTCTGGATAGGTTGCTGAAAGAGGGACAGGCAGGTACATTTGATTTTGCCTTCATTGATGCCGATAAACGGAACTACGAAAACTATTACGAGCAGGCACTGAAACTGGTGCGTAATGGTGGACTAATTGCTGTGGATAATGTTTTATGGTCGGGGCGAGTAGCGGATCCTGAGGTAGTCGATAACATAACTAAGGCAATTCGAGCATTTAATCAAAAGCTCTATCAAGACCAACGGGTAAACCTTAGTTTGGTACCAATTGCTGATGGATTGACCCTAGCACTAAAGAATTGACACTCCCCGTCCTGTAAGAACGGGGATTCTTGGATCAACGACTCGTCTTGCGTGGGCCAGGTCGTAACCAGGAACAGTAGAGGACAAATCTCCCCGAGCGTTTAGATCATTTCATATCCAGGTTCCGGTGTGCCGGAGACGAAACCTTAGAAGAGTGGAGCCTTAATCATAAAGTTTTAACCCTTTTATGCATAGCCGACTAACCTTAAAGGCTCCACTCTTCTTACGGTAACTTCTAACCCCACCGTACCTTTTTTTTATATTAGATAGATAGGTACTTTTTTTATCTAAATTTTTCATAGACGTTTAAGTCGTTAGACCAAATTACGCAATATGTATCTGATACATATTTTTTACGTTGTCTACTTATTGTTAGATAGTATCTATCTAGTCTTCTACTTTATTGTTTATATTTTTATTATAGCACACCTATCACAAATTGTCAAGATAAAGTTTAAAGAAAAGCCGTCCTATAAGGACGGGGCTTTAAACCCAAAATTTTTGGTAAGAAGCTATCAGCGTGTCGCGTATCAGCTATCAGTTATCAGTTATCAGCGTGTCGCGTATCAGCTAATGCGCTAGGCGCAGGCTAGTTGAGGTGCTTTTTAATCAAACAGGTAAGCATTGGTTTAATCTTAGTTACTTCAGCTGACCGCTGACCGCTGACCGCTGACCGCTGATGCTTAAGCTTCCTTGATGAAATCATCAAAACAGTGAGGGCAACAAATACCTTTGATATATTTAGGGGAATTGAGATCAGCTTGGGAAATTGGATTTCCACAACCGTAGCACATATGGTGGGTTCCAGCTTCCAAGCTGTGCTTGAGAGCAATCCGTTGATCGAAGACAAAGCACTCCCCCTCCCATAAACTTTCGTCTTCTGGGACTTGTTCTAAATACTTGAGAATGCCACCTTTGAGATGATACACCTGTTTAAAACCTTGACTCAACATAAACGATGAGGCTTTTTCACAGCGAATACCCCCTGTACAAAACAGGGCTACTTTTTTGTCTTTGGTGGAATCGAGGTGGTGGCGAACATAATCAGGGAATTGTCGGAATGAGTCAGTATGGGGATTTTGGGCACCTTTGAAGGTTCCGATATTTACTTCATAGGTATTGCGAGTGTCAATCAGGACTACGTCTGGATCTGAAATTAGAGCATTCCAGTCTTGGGGATTAACATAAGTACCTACCTTCTGATTGGGGTCAACCTCTGGCAAACCGATGGTGACAATTTCTTTCTTTAACCGGACTTTGAGGCGGTTGAATGGGGGGGAGTCAGTGTAGGATTCTTTATGCTCTAGGTCGGCCAGACGGGGATCGGAACGGAGAAAGGCTAGGACAGAATCAATGGCTTGACGGGAGCCTGCGATTGTGCTATTTATGCCTTCTGCTGCGAGGAGAATCGTTCCTGTAATGCCTTGAGCTTGACAATGGGCTAGTAAGGAGGGTCGTTTATCGGCAAAGTCTGGCAATCTGACAAATTTGTAAAATGTTGCAACTACCTGGGTCATGATCCGGTTAAGGGGTGAAAAGAGTGCTGAGTTTTGAGTCCTGAGTCGGAAAGTGCCTCACTATTTACTATATTGGCGTATGGTAAGACCCCGCAGTAACTTGCTATGGTCATAGTACTTTTGCGGTTTACTGTTGCGGTCACTGGTGATAGCCCATCACCCGATTACTCTATGACCTGATTACCTGAACTGACAGTTGTAAATGGTGCTTTGCTCTGAGTGGATGGCAGAAATGCTCGATTGCGATTGCGCTACGCCCACGCTACGCGATCGCTAAATCTAAAATCTTGATTGGATCAGGGTTTTAGCCATTACCCCCCTGACAATCATGCCAGATAAATCGTGCTATGGGAAAATTTTTTGGCTATCTTGCTTGACTTTCCACTTGGATGTTGTATAATAACAAAAGTGCGATTGATAAACTAAGCTTGATTTAGCTTAAGTTGTATTTACCTGGGGGTATAGCTCAGTTGGTAGAGCGCCTGCTTTGCAAGCAGGATGTCAGCGGTTCGAGTCCGCTTACCTCCACTAAATGTATCTATTGGTAGATTGGTGGCTAGGGTAGGCTTTAGAGTAGAAACAAAATAAAGGCTAATGGCTGATAGCTGATAGCTGATAGCTGATAGCTTAATGCTTACCATAACTAATCACTAATTACCACTAACTCTGATTCCATTGAGAAATTGATTTCTAAAAAATAGACGATATAGTTCGCAACTAGCTGTGGCTCGATTACCGCGAATTCTTATTAAACCCAAGCTTTCCAATTTATAGGCAGTGAGCGCTTCTAATTCCACACTTTCTGTCGCCATGACTACTTCCTTAAAGGCAGCGACTAGGTCAGGATGGGGTAACAAAGCGGCTAGATAGTAACGCAAATAGTTACTATAAATTCCAGTTTGAGTTGGGGCTTGCTCTAGTAATTGTTCTAAGCTAAGATCCTGTTTGGTGAGATGATACAGGGCAAGACGAATTAAACTGGGACAACGACCTACCATAGTCACTAAAGGAGCAAGACGTTTGATGGCTTGGTCACCTTTTGCCCAATCCAAACCATGACGCTGGGCTAAGTCTAGCACCTGCTCATTGGTAAATTCTGGGAGTTTAATGGCTAGGCCAACATTAAAGGGAGACTGATTAAGTTTTAGTGGCACATATACATCTGTAGCATGAGCTATCACCCATCTTACGTTTTGCCAAATTTCCAGTTCCCTAGCATCCTCATACCAAGAGCGTAGCAAAGACAGAAAATCCCTAGAAAGTTCTGGATACTCAAAAATTTGATTGACTTCATCTAAAGCAATAACAATTGGCCTATCGACTTCCTCTAGCAAATAGTCTTCAAAGTAAGTGGTGCAACTGACCTTAGAGCCAATGTCAGAATCCCAATAGTGATCGAGTTGGAGGGATAAACCCAATTGCCGACTGACGTTGGCACAAAACCAACGTAAGAACTTATCCAGGTTGGTGAAAACTTGGGAATCAGCTCGGTGTAAACTTAAAGTAACAGTACGAAAGCCCTGCTTCTTGGCATAAGCCACAATCCTTCGCACTAGGGAAGTCTTTCCTTTCTGTCTGGGGCCTTTAATATGAATCAGGCTACCTGGTTTGCTAACTTCTGCGTAGGTAAGCGCTTCAATAGGAGGACGTTCGATGTATAAATTGGAGTTTAGTGGTACCGGACCACTAGGAAAGTCTAGCTCTGGTACCAGAGCAGGGTATAGGGAATTACCGAAACTGCTTTTGATCCTGTCGTGATAGCTATAAATCCCTAGAGAGGATAGCTGAGCTCGGGAGTACCGCCTCAAAACTGACCGGACATTACTTTTGGTAACTTTTTGTTTGAGAGCCACAGAGAGACGTTGCCAAAGTTTGAATCCTACATCTCTAATGTAACTATGCTCATACCCGCAGCTTTCCGCAATCTCAGCGTAAGTCTTCCCTTCCCAAACTTCACAGAAGACGGTCTCTTGAAGGTTACTGAAGGAGTAATCGGGCAAAATTGTGTCCAAAACAGCTAGGGCTTCGTCTGCCATCATTGACTAGGTTGAAAGCCAACACACCAAACACTAGCTTTACTTTGACATAGAATTGCCAAAATTTCCGTGCAATCAAGCAATTTTTTCCAATTTTTTACGACTCTGACCAGCAGATGGCCCACTCCAATCTAGGTCAAATTCCCGATTTTTTCAGGCAGACAATTTCCATAGGTCTTCTTTAAAATCAACTCAACGTTGTTTAAGTCTGGTATCCCAAGACGATTGAGTGATGAAAAAACAAGTTTTCGGAGCAGTTTCAGCCCTAGCATTCGCTGCATCTGTGCTGCCTATTGCCATCCCTAGTCTGGTACCAGTGGCTCAGGCTCAAGCCGGTTTTGTGCCGAATGCTCCCTATGTTGCCAGCGCTGGAATTGCTGGAGCTGCAGGGGATAGGCATTTTATTACCGTTGGTGTGGCTGTGTTTCCAATAAATGCTGTTGTGATTGAATGCACCAATCTGGCTGGTGTTCGTAAAGCAACGGTTACTAATCAGTTTGGTGAGAGAGTGGCAGCAACCACAGCAGTGTCTAAGAGTCCTGAAGGTGGTATGGCTCTTACGGTGACCTTGAATGAACCTGTTAAACCAGGCAATGTCCTGCGCATTGTGATGGATGGGGTAGAACAAAATCGAGAAGGGGGAGCGATGCTTTATCGAGTGTCTGCTCTGACCGAAAATATATCCTATCCCTTTCCTGTGGGTACGGCAATGTTGCTGGAGCCGGTCTTGAATGACTAGAGTCAATAGGGTTGTTCGCGTAGCGTGGCCAATAGGCCAAGGTTGAAGGTTGAAGGTTGAAGGTTGTTTGGTTGAAAGTTGAAGGTTTTTTTGTTAAAGGTTGTTTGGTTAGACCTTGCACCATTAGTATTTTTATGATATTGCTTGCGTCAATTATTCTGACCTATTCCCTGTTCCTTTAACCCAAGTTCCTTGATCCAAAGTCCCCGAATTTCTGTGTCTTTCGATATCTGACCCAAGTACTTGAGGATGTTGTCAAAGGAGTTGAGATTTAGTCGTTAAATTATTGACAATACTAGACAAACTTCTACATACTTGTCTAGTATTATGCATTACAGACCTCACCAATTTGCCAAAATCGCTGGTGTCTCGGTTAGAACCCTTCAACGATGGGATGCATCGGGAAAATTGGTTGCAGACAGGACACTAGGAAACCACCGAGTTTACACCCAGAAACATATCAACGAATTGAAAGGGTTGTTACCCGATTATATGAAACGGTCTATTGTCGTTTACTGCCGGGTATCATCTCCTTCTCAAAGACCAGACCTGGAAAACCAAGTTAAAGCTATGGATACCTTCTGTAATGCCTCTGGTCTCAAAATCGATCAAGTCATCCCAGAAATTGGTGGGAGTATGAACTTCAAACGTAAGAAATTCCTCAATCTACTATTCCGTATGCTTTCCGGGCAGGTCTCTACCATCATCGTCGCTCACAAAGACCGATTATGTAGGTTTGCGTTTGACCTGATTCTTCAGTTAGCCAAGTACTCCGATGGCGAGATGATCGTGACCAACAATGAATTCCTTAGTCCCCAGCAGGAGATGCTGGAAGACCTCATGGCTATCATCCACTGCTTCTGTTGTCGGCTGTACGGTTTGCGTCGGTATCTCCAAGCGATTCAAGAAAAAATCAACAAAAACCTTGATAGTCCCGACGATTGTGCGAAAGTAGAAATGGAAGTACAAGTTTAGGTCGAAACTCCCATGTTTGGAATCAAGCGCGAACTCAAAGTCAACAACTCCGAAGCCAACTGGCTATCTCAATGTGCGGGGTTCTCTCGGTTCGTTTATAACTACGGACTGGGAATTATGAAATCATCATGGGAGTTTGAAGACATCAGAGCTTCCGATTCCAAGAGGTTGAACACAATTAAGAAGGTGTTCACCAATGTGACTAAGAAGAATCCTGATTTTGCTTGGTGCAATAAGTATCCAGCTCGGATTTACCAAAATGCGTTTCGGAATCTAGCTAAAGCCTTTAGTTGGTGGCGTGACCCAAAGATTAAAGCTCAAATGCCTACATTCAAGAAGAAACGCCATCAGTGCAGTTTTACCGTTGATGATTCAAACGGAAAACGGCTGGTAAAAGCTGGGAAGACCATCAACATCCCAACAATGGGGACGTTCAGATTAAAGGAGGCTATTCCTTACGATTGCATTTCCCAAACATTTACCATTTCAAGAGAAGCAGATAACTGGTTCGTATCGTTCTTTGTCGATGCTTGCCCAATGCCAGCGATGAAACACACTCAGCAAAAAGTCGGAATTGACCTAGGTGTTAAGTGTTTTGCGACTTTGTCCGATCGCACCAAGATTGAAATGCCCAAATCGATCAAGAAAGCGAAAATCAAGCAATCGTTGCTACAGTGGCGCAATCGTAAAAAGGTGTTAGGCAACGGTCAGACCAAGACCCAACCCAGTCAGAATGCTCAGAAATACTATCAAAGACTGAGGAAGCAACACAAACACATTGGGAACATCAGAGAGGACTTTTTGCAAAAGGAAACCACCAGGTTAGCGCAGACCTATCAAGAAATCAAGATTGAGGACTTGAACCTGTCTGGGATGCTGGCTAATCACAAGTTAGCTGAAGCCATCGCCTTACTGGGATTCTATCGGTTCTCAGAGTTGCTGACCTACAAGCAAGAATTCCACGGGTTCAAACTAACCCTGGTAGACAGGTGGTTTCCCAGTTCAAAAACATGCCACAAGTGTGACCACATACAGGATATGCCGTTGAGGGAACGAGTTTATGTGTGTGGCAGTTGTGGAAACATTGAAGACCGGGATTTGAACGCAGCGATTAACATAGAGCGTTGGGAACCCGGTAACAGAACACTGTCGATGGCAATCGATCAAACGCCTGTGGACTAGAAGTAGCCTCGCATTTAGACCCCTAAAAATAGGGATAAATCGGTATTTAATACCACAATTCGGACATTGACATTTTACTAGCGCTAGAGTATAATTGAAGTGTAGGATTCAGACCTAACTATGCCCAAGAAATCCGTAACTTCTGGAGAATGGGTACCACCGAGAGGTGGTCGCAGTGAAGAGCTCCAGGCGACTGTTTATCAAAAACACAGGTCTCCGCGAAGTCGCAAGACGCAGTATGGGGGCTGACGCCTGCCCAGTGCCGGAAGGTTAAGGAAGCTGGTGAGGGAAACCGTAGCTAGCGACCGAAGCCCCGGTGAACGGCGGCCGTAACTATAACGGTCCTAAGGTAGCGAAATTCCTTGTCGGGTAAGTTCCGACCCGCACGAAAGGCGTAACGATCTGGAGACTGTCTCGGAGAGAGGCTCGGCGAAATAGGAATGTCTGTGAAGATACGGACTACCTGCACTTGGACAGAAAGACCCTATGAAGCTTTACTGTAGCCTGGGATTGGGTTCGGGCTTGGTCTGCGCAGGATAGGTGGGAGGTGAAGAACATGCCCTCGTGGGGGCATGGGAGCCGACGGTGAGATACCACTCTGACGAAGCTAGGATTCTAACCCGAGACCGTAAGCCGGTTCGGGGAAAGTTTCAGGTGGGCAGTTTGACTGGGGCGGTCGCCTCCAAAAAGGTAACGGAGGCGCGCAAAGGTTCCCTCAGGCTGGTTGGAAATCAGCCGAAGAGTGCAAAGGCAGAAGGGAGCTTGACTGCGAGACCTACAAGTCAAGCAGGGACGAAAGTCGGCCTTAGTGATCCGACGGTACTGAGTGGAAGGGCCGTCGCTCAACGGATAAAAGTTACTCTAGGGATAACAGGCTGATCTCCCCCAAGAGTTCACATCGACGGGGAGGTTTGGCACCTCGATGTCGGCTCATCGCAACCTGGGGCGGAAGTACGTCCCAAGGGTTGGGCTGTTCGCCCATTAAAGCGGTACGTGAGCTGGGTTCAGAACGTCGTGAGACAGTTCGGTCCATATCCGGTGCAGGCGTAAGAGTATTGAGAGGAGCCCTCCTTAGTACGAGAGGACCGGGAGGGACGCACCGCTGGTGTACCAGTTATCGTGCCAACGGTAAACGCTGGGTAGCCAAGTGCGGAGAGGATAACCGCTGAAAGCATCTAAGTGGGAAGCCCACCTCAAGATGAGTACTCTCACTCTGTTAAGGAGGTAAGGTCACAGTAAGAACAGCTGTTGATAGGCGTTAGGTGGAAGTTTAGTAATAGATGAAGCCGAGACGTACTAACTGACCGAGGGCTTGACCACAAATTAAAGACAATTTGGCTTTGAAACACTAGCTATGCAATCTTAATGGTTCTAACCACTTCCTGGTGCTTATAGCGCTACGGAACCACACCGACCCCATCCCGAACTCGGAGGTGAAACGTAGCTGCGGCGAAGATAGTTGGTGGGTAGCTGCCTGCTAAAATAGCTCAGTGCCAGGATATATATTATTTTAATAATAGTTAATAGAAAAAGCCTCTTGTCTAAACTGGCAAGAGGCTTTTTCTATATCAAGCAACCAAAGAAATTAAAAGAGATTAAATCATTAGCATGGGTGTTGGGTTAACAAATAAGTAATAACTAATGACTAAAAGCAATAATTGATATTACTCCATGGAGCGATCAAAACTATAAATTTTCTGAGTCGTTAAATTCTCACACACTGAAGATGGTCGCTTAGTCAAGGGAAACTTCTCTCGGTCTAAGAGTATTTGTAAACTAGTCAGTGGATCGTGTCCAGAAGAGACTAGAAATTCCAGGCATCTTAGCTCAGGCCATTCAATCACGCTGTCTAAAATATTAGCGATCGCATTAACATAGGGATGGTCACTAGATTCGTACCAATCTAGTGCTGCTAGCTCAGGCTGATCAAACCCTAAGTGTACCATTAAAGCAGGTTTCTCAAAAACTGCGGACGCTACAGGTCGTGACTCCTCCTGCAATAATAAGTTCTGACTATGAGCTAGAGACCTTAGCTTTTCTAAACGCTGATAACGTTCTGTCACCTGCTGGGGCTGGTCTTGCCAATGAATCGCTACCGTAACTAAATAGGTCTGCAACAGCAAATGACCCAGCTTCTGTGCCTTAGTTGCCAGATAGCTAGAATTGTAGTCATTAGCTTCAATCAACAATGGTACCCGATCGACTACCTCCAATCCATAACCTTTTAAACCAGCGATTTTCCGAGGATTATTGGTAATCAAGCAAATTTTCTTAACTCCTAAATCATTGAGAATTTGTGCTCCCATGCCATAGTCTCGCAGGTCAGCCGGGAATCCCAAACGTTCATTTGCTTCTACGGTATCCAGTCCCATATCTTGCAAGGAATAAGCTTTCAACTTATTCACCAAACCAATCCCTCGGCCTTCTTGCCGCAAATAAACCACGACTCCCTCACTGGAATTCTCAATCATTTTCAGA
>NZ_JAAHGN010000080.1:0-13033 GCF_010672485.1 Moorena sp. SIO2C4
TCCCGACTCCCGACTCCCGACTCCGGACTCCCGACTCCCGACTCCCGACCCAAACCTCAAAAACCTACCCCTGTCAGGAGTAATGGGTAAGTCCTAAGACATAGGCAATGTTACAAATTCGTAACTTTAGTGATAAATACTCACGGGATGAGATAATAATGTAAATAAATATTACATTTTGTTAGATAATGATTAGAGTATTTACAGACTTTGACGGTCCGATCATGAATGTGTCGGAGCGTTACTATCGGGTTTACCAGTTTTGTCTCAAAGAAATCCAACGCCCTAACCAGCCAATCCTGCCCATGTCCAAGGCGGAGTTTTGGCAGTGTAAGAGGGGGCGTGTTCCGGAGATAATTATTGGTATTCGTTCAGGTCTCGATCCCAGCCAAGCTGAAGCATTTGCTCAGCTGCGCCGTCAAACTGTACACACTCTGCCCTACTTAGTCCATGATCAACCGGTTCCCGGAGCGATAGATGCCCTGGAAAAATTACAACAAGCAGGTATAGATTTAGCCGTCATGACCATGCGTCGGGTGCGAGAGCTTGATGAAGCGTTCAGTCGCTTAGACCTGGAGCAATTTTTCCCCCCTAACCGACGGTATTGCCTGAGTAACGACTATGTTAAGACCGGTGACACTAAAGATAAACCTTTGCTAATGGCAAAAGCCCTAAAAAAACTCCCAGCTGCCTCTGATGTCTGGATGATTGGCGATACAGAAGCGGATATAGTGGCTGCCAAAACCCACGGTATTAAAGCAATTGGAGTTTTATCTGGAATACGCGATCGCACTCAGCTCAATCTCTACGAACCAGATTTTATCGTCAATAATCTCACTGAAGCGGTAGATTTAGTTCTAGACACAGCACTGCTACAAGCCGTATGATTGTGCGATTTTAGCTGATCCGGCTAGAGCGCGCCCTACACCTGACCCTCGGTCAGGGTGGGATGAAATGAACCGTGAAAGTTCAAGTGATTTTTTATTTCAAAAAATGGCGTGGTTAAATTATCTCAAAATTTAGGAAATTATATCACTAACTCGCCGTGCAGACCAGGGAACTTCGGATCAGTTAACAGAAAGGGTTTGATCAACTTTAATTTTATTAACACAGTTAAGAAAATTGGCTCTCTAGCCTGTGGCTATGATAAATATTTATAAAATAAAAATATTTATAAAATAATCGCGCTAAAGTCTTGGCTTACAGGGCTTGTGGTGATTTAAAAAAGCAATTTTTATGAAAACTGCTTTTCATGGTCATGATGCAGTCGCTCCCCATGAGCGACTGGCTTGGTTTCCACGGGGCAAACCCAGGCAAGGGTAGAGAAGTTTGGGAGATATCACATCAAGGGGAAAAGCACCACTACGAGACAAGTTAGTGCTTTTGGAGGCACGTCCTAATCCCCAATCCCCCATGGCTATTTTCAACGTAAGAAGCAACTAATCACCCAAAGCAAGACAAATGTCACCAATGTAGCCAGTTCTTCTGTTTTCAAGTCTAGGTTGGTGAATTGGCTTTCCAGAGAATTCCCCAGCAAACTTCCCAATCCCACACCTAAAAACAGACCTGCCAGGGTTAGCAACACCGCACGACCAAATTGTTGTTCTTTCCGATTGAGGAAATAGATCGTGAATCCGAAGCCTATAGCCATCACCAACGGCAAAATCGAGTTTCCGGATGAGGTGTCAAGGACAGTAGCACTGCTTAAGATTAAGAACACTGCACTCGGCCAGATTATGTCTTCTCTTGTCGGAGTATCCCACAACCGTTTCAGCCACTCAGGAGAGTTATTAACTGGTGTTTGGGGAAAACTCGGTGGAGCTTGAGAAGCCTTCTCCGGGAAACGAATGCGATCAGGAACTTTAATCTTTCCTTCCTGGCGCATCCTAAGTCGATCCATAATAATGGCATCGTAGGCCGCCTCTACGGTATCTAAAAGCTTTTGGTTACCACGATGCTTTTGGATCAGGCGACCTTTGGCATCCTGAATTTCATCAAAGGACGCTTCTTCCGTAACCCCAAGCTGATCATAGGGATTGTTATCACTCATTCAAGACCTCCGAGACATCCCTTGTTTTCACATACCTTCTTTTCATTAGTATGACAGCAACTTTAAACTAGTTATGTATATGTTAAGGTTAGGCACGAGAAACTCTCAACCTTGCTCTGGGTAACCACTGTTCACAGAGTCGTCTTGGTTGAGGGTGGTGTCAATGCCCCTGGGTGCTAGTGTAGCTTGATCTTCAAACAGCAGTGCCGCAGTGAAGTCAACACAATGCCGGTGCATCTCAGTTTTTTGGCCAAATCACCGGAGAATTCCTGAATAATGTTAGAACCGTTAGTAAATCCATATAGACTCATCAAGGCTATGGGTTTTTTGCTCTTTAGAACAAGAAAAAAAGACTTTTTGCCGTGGTTCGGGAAGTCCTACTGTGGGGGAATTTTGAAAATAACTGATCTGCCTATGCGATTGACCAACTATTGGCATTGCCTAATAATCTGAGGATAATTGTCTACAATGCCCAACAGCACCGTTGGTGTCAAAACACTCTGCGTCTTAAATTTGTGATCCCGTTTTCCGTGGAAAGTTATGACCGCCGCCAAGATTCTTGTCGTAGATGACGATCCGGCAATCCGAAATTTAATTCTACGCTTCTTAAGTCAAAAGAATTTTCAAATGCAGGCTGCTCAAGATGGCAAGACGGCTCTTGCCACATTTGAGCAATTTAATCCAGATTTAGTCATTCTAGATGTGAATTTGCCTGACGCCCTTGGCTACAACCTGTGTCAGCAAATGCAGAGCCGCACTGATGTCTTTGTCCTCTTGCTCACCAGTCGGTCGGATGCTGCTGACAAAAATCAAGGATTTCAACAAGGTGCTGATGACTACATCACCAAGCCCTTTGATTTACAAGAGCTGGAAAATCGAGTTAGAGCAATTTTGAAACGGAAGCGGGCTGTTACTGCTACTGAAGCAGAACGCCTAGTCTTCGACCATTTAGTCATCGACCCAGGGCGCAGGGAGGTAACTATAGACGAAATACTTATCCCTCTAACTGCTCTGGAATTTGATCTACTCCATTTTCTGGCCTGTCATCCGGGTCGGGTCTTGCGCCGTTCTGAGTTAATCCAGGAAGTCTGGGAGTACGATTATGTGGGAGATCAGCGAGTAGTTGATGTCCATATCGGTCAAATTCGCCGTAAAATTGAGGTGAATTCCAGTGACCCTTCCTTGATTCAGACAGTTCGAGGTGTTGGCTACAAGTTTGAGGCACCTTCTACTAAGAAGAATGAGAAAAATGGTAAATCCAGTAGCTAACTCATTGTTGACACTCCACGACTATTCAAACCCCTTGCTCGTGGAGCGTCAATGGTTGCCAAGGCAATCGACTACTGAGTTACCGGACTAGAGTTAAAGAGTCGTCTAGTAGAGCACGGCGGAAATAAAGATAGGATTCAAAAATAGCAAAACGCTTATGTAATAAGCATTCAAGAATTGTTAATACCATAATTTTTAATTCCCCGCAGCAGTACTAGTCATCATCCCTGCTTTGGTCTAGCCTCTTGCTGAAATGGCTCGAAGTCCCTGGGATTAGCTTTTTTGAGAGGGAGTCGTAGCATGATTGTTTGATTCTGCTGTATCAACTTCTGCTGTAGCAACTTCTTTGGTGGTAATTTGATCAGATTCACTTGGGGTAGGGGTGTTCAGCCCTTGCTCTATCTGTTGTGCCTCTAGCTTAAACTGATTTTCAAACTCCTTGGAGGCATCTTGAAAGCCTCTAATCGCTTTACCCAGACTACGACCAATTTCTGGCAACTTCTTAGGGCCAAATACTAATAGGGCAATGACCATAATCAACGCCATTTCCGGTAAACCCATACCAAAAACGTTCATTATATAACCTCCTGGGATTTGTCAAGTGCTGGTTTGCTGTTACTAGTTTGCTGTTATTAGTATTCCACATTTGACCCAAATTGACCGCTGTTCCGTTGAACTAAGCCAGTTGAACTAATCCAATTTAACCAAATTATTTTAACTAAAGGTATTAATCCCAGGGACTTCCTAGCCTATCCATTGCTGTCAACAGCATTAAAAAACCCGGACAAGCCGGGAGGGAGCTGAAATATTTGAAATGTTTGATTAGCAGTTGAGCCTGGCAGTATACTACTGCCCTAGGCTTGTCCAATCAACATTGAAACCTTGAATGAGGATTGATTTGTTGTAAATCTGCAAAATAATCAGCAAAAAGACGAAAAATAGCCCCATAAAGACTCCCATTACAGGAGTAGTGCCCCAACCTGGGGCAACTTTACCATATTCCGAGTTAAGGGGTTTGAGAATATCTCCTAGCCGAGTTCTTTGTGCCATGGGTAAATTGAGTTTATGGTAAATTTAGATTTATGTTAATAGATATTGTGACTACTCCCACATCAAATTAAAGATTATGATGTGGGCGCGCTCTTACTCACGAATGAGAATTGCTGCTCCTCGGCGGAAGCCGACGCGGGGCGCGTTCGATATCCTGTACCGATTTACCACAGCCATTGAGCGGCAGTCCAACCGCCATTAATCCACGATTCAATAGGTGCATTTTCCAATGGCCGGGGAACCCGGCCTTGGGTCGCACCTCAATATTGATACCACTGTTTCAGTCCAAAATCAAGAGACCCCGTCAGGCAATTCCCCGGAGACGAAACCTTAGATAGGGTCGCCTTATTACAAAAGACTTAACCCTTTTATGCAAGACGGTTCGCGGAGCGGCTATGGGCGAGCATCACCTATAAAGGCGACCCTATCTTACGGTAACTTCTAACCCGCTAACCCTTACTGGCACTGCCAGACGCTGCTTAACACGGGTATAACGGGAGACCCCAAGCCTTGTGTAGGTTGGAAATTTTGTGAGCTACCGACCTTAGTCGATGGATACCATGTATCAGCTTACACTAAGGAGGCACTAAACCAAAGACATTTATGCTCAACAAGCCGCTTGAATTCAATGAATCCAGACTCGGCAATAGTTTGAGAGAGTTTGCGCCAGCTGCACATCCTTAAGACATGTTTAACTTGCAGGACTATCAAAGCGTGGTTTTTGCCTAAGTACCTGGTGAGGTAAGGGTCGTGGAAATTACAAATTTATATTTGCCGGATGTGGGGCTACATACCCAGTGATGACGCGCCACGTCACCTTTTCCCAAGACAATTAACACATTATTAACACAGTACCTTATATTTGTCAAGCCTGCCGTTCACCACAAGTAATCTTTTTGAGGGACTAGGATTTTTTTATCAACAAACATCAACAAAAGTACACGAAAATCTAAAATATTGTCGAACACTGTCTAACACTGTATAGTATTTATCAGTTTGGCCATGTCTGTTAACAGTGTTAAGATTATGTGCTATTCTTAAAAAAAAGCAATAAAACTAAAATTTGTTAAGACAACATCAAAAAAAGCTACCATTGACTCTGATTCTACTCCTAACAATAGATCCCCTTTAGCTCGCGTTTGGCCTGATCGTTAAAGCACAGGTAGGGGTAGCTGCTCCCATGCTCTCCCTCAAGTAGTCAGCTAAATGTGGAGGTTTGTCGAGGTTTTAGAGAGCAGAGTCTCAAAAAGAAAACAAACTAATATTTTATTTCAGCCATGGAACCCGCAATAGTCCTTAGCATTGTTATCCTTGTTTTTGTGATCGGTATCACTGGTATATCCATTTACACCGCTTTTGGACCCCCTTCAGCGGAATTAGTAGATCAGTTTGAAGAACATGAAGACTAAGAAAATGGTGTTCCATTCAAACCGGGAAAGTCACAAGCGATTAGGGTAGCACAACTCAACTATCAGTTAACCGCTACCCTTAGGCAAAACATAGCCTTGGGCAACAGACCAAGCATTCCCTTAAGCATAGAAGGTAGATTAAAACTTGATCGTCAAACTGTTGTCGTGTCCATTGAGTTCGGAGCCTTGAGGAGCCGGAATTTGCACGGTAAATGTAGTCCATCTCTGAGAGCTTTCTACCTGAATGATGCCGTCGAGCTGCTTGACTAGCTCCTTTACCAAAGCTAGACCTAATCCTGTACCACCTCTCTTCCAAGGATCAGCATTAGGAATGCGATAGAACTTATCGAAGATGTGGGGTAATTCCGTATCAGCAATCTCAGCTTGATTGCTGATTTTAAATATTACCTTGGGTACGGTATATGATCCGACCAAATCCTGATTGTTTTGGTAAAAAAACTCAAGAATAATCTGCCTGTTGGCTGGAGTATATTTACAAGCATTGTTGAACAGTTCTGTCACAATTCGCCCGAAGCTGGTCTTGTCAATCAAAACCGATGGCAAATTATCTGACAGAGTCAACTTCAGGATTTGCTGTTGTGCCTGGATACGGGAGCAAAAGGAATCAATGATTTGGTGTAACCATATTTTCAAGTCTACTACTGTTCTCGAAACCTGATAAGAGGCGGTTTCTAAACGCTGCAAGTCGAGTAAATCGTTGATTAGTTCAATTTCTCTGTAACACTCAGATTCTAAAATCTCTGTATAGCGCTGTCGTCGTTGACTCTCCGGAGCAATTTTGAGCATCTGTATTGCCATTTTCATATTGGATAGAGGTGTGCGCAGTTCATGAGAAACGGTACTTAAGAAATCATCTTTGAGCATGTTTAGTCTCTGTAGTTCCTGGATTCTCTCTCGTAGTTGTTGGGTGCGCTCAAGTACTTGCCGTTCTAAGTCGGTGTTGAGGTTAGCCAGACGCTGATAAAGCTGGCCTTGCTGAATTGCGATCGCAAGTTGCTCAGCCATCGACTGCACCAAAGTCACTGCGCCATCAGACCATTGGTAATCACTATCAATCTTGATCAGGCACAGTTTTCCCCAAAGGCGGTTTTGAAACCTTAGTGGTACAAGTAACCCATGGCAACTATCCTCAAGGTTTAAGTTGCAGCTATTGTTAATACGCACCACTTCGAGATTTTTGATCTTGCGATTAATCTCATTGTCCGCATCGGGAGTTTCAGCCCCCAAAGGGCTACTCAAGTTAGGGTGTTTACTACATTGAGATACCGTTAACCAAACCTGCCGCTGTGGCAGATATTCTTGAATTTCTACTAGGTCAACGTCCAACAGCTGACTAATTCCTTGAGTGGCTGTGCTAAAAATCTGCTCTAAATCAAGAGAGCTACGAATCTTTTGAGTAAACTGATTGAGCGTTGCTTCCCGTTGGGCTTTGAGTTGGTTTTCCTGATAAATTTGAGCCTGCTGAATCGCAATTCCTACATGGTCTGCTACTGATTTCCACAAATTTCTTTCCCAAAACTGCCACTGTCGTGGTCTACTACACTGATGGGCAACCAGTAGTCCCCACAGAGGTGAGTCTTTAGGTTGGTTTTGGTCTAGTTGAGGGTCACAAATGATCGGAACTACCAAGTTAGCAACGACTTGAAACTGAGCTAGGCAATTAACTTCATAGGAGGACAAGCCCCCAGAATCAGAATAGATATCTTCAATCGCTTGGATTGGAGCATACCGGTACTGATTAGCATGGGTTTCCCAGAAGTGGGGATTATACATTTCCCTACCTGTAATCGGCTGCCAGGGTGATTCTACAGACTCTACTGTGAATCTACCTCTCCAATCCGACTCGAAGCGATAAACTGCTACCCGATCTGCTTGTAACAATCGACGAACTTGATTAACTGTGGTATTTAGAATTGTCTCCACATCTAAAGACTTACGAATGCGGGCTGCAAAGTTTTCCCGAAGGGAATCACCCATTGCCTGCCTCAGCTTATCTTGAGCCACCTGGTTAGACAGTGCGTTCGCGTAGCGTGGCCTATGGCCAATCGCGTAGCGTGACCTACGGTCAATCTCTGCCTGTTTGCCCTCTTTAGCATCAACGACAGTTGCTACAAAACCAATCTGTTTCCCTACCTGATCTTCCAGGACACTAATCCTAAAATCCCTAGCCAATTGGCTACCGTCTTGGCGTTGAATGAGCAACTCACCCTGCCAAAACTCTAACTGGGACAATTGAGCAAAAATTTCTTTGATGGCAGCATGACTTCTAGGGGGAAACATGATCTCGGATAGCTGCGACCCAATAACATCTTGGGCTTGCCATTGATATAGCTTACAGGCATAACTATTCCAATGGATAATTGTTCCATCCATATCTATGGCAATAACCCCAATAGGTAAGTTATCTAATAAACAAGCCTGAAAGTGAATTTGCTCTTGTGCCTTTTGGTATTTGGTTTCCTGAGCTAATAAAATTTCTTGAAGCTGCTCACAAGCTGCTTCATCGACTGTAAGCTCACGTAGAATCTGGAACTGCTCTAATCTCATCATTGATGTCTCAAAATCGAACGATCAGCTCTCAATTCAACAGTTACCATCAGCAAATGTAGCTGTAGTGACTGGGGTGGTTGTATTTCTCACATCAGCCTGTTTTCTATTCTTACCTGTACTCAGATGCAGAAAGTTGAATTGATTTGCCATAGCTAGTTGACTAAAAAATTTCCATATATACAGCCATAGCATTCCCAAAACTATGACTCAGAGCGACAATTGTGTAGAAACATTGATCTAGCAAGCAGGTCAGAACGATTACTTTACCAGACAGCTGAGTAGATTCTTAACGGATCACAACCGTTGCTCATACTCCCCTGAGGTTAATTGTCAACCAAACCCCCAACAAACTACGATGTCCTCTAATTTAGAACAACTTTCGGCTCAGCTGGAAAGCCCTAACATGCGCGATCGCTTGATGGCTCTGGCATCACTACGGGATGTTCAAGCCAGTGATGCCGTGCCCCTAATTAAAAAGGTACTTGATGATCCCAATTTACCAGTTCGCTCTATGGCTATATTCGCCCTGGGAGTCAAGCCTACGGAAGAATGCTACCCAATTTTGGTCAAATTCATGGCAACTGACCCAGATTACGGAATTCGTGCTGCTGCTGCTGGGGCTTTGGGATATCTAGGTGACCCCAAAGCCTTTGAACCTCTAGTTAGGGCGTTCTACGAAGATACTCAATGGTTGGTACGTTTTAGTGCTGCTGTTTCCCTAGGTAATCTCCAAGATCCCCGTGCTCGTGATGTGCTGACCAAGGCGTTAGATAGTCAGGAAGTACTAGTCCAACAAGCTGCTATTGCTGCTTTGGGGGAAATCAAAGCTACAGAAGCTATAGACGATATTCTACGCTTTGCCCAGTCAGAGGATTGGATAGTGCGTCAACGTTTAGCAGAAGCCCTCGGTCAACTGGGTCAGGACAAAAGTATCTCGGCATTAAAGTATTTGGCAAAAGACAGCCATCCTCAAGTGTCTGAAGCTGCTCAAATGGCTATATTGCGTTTGTCTGAAGCCTCAAGCTAGTGTAGCATCCTGGTAATTGGGCTAATCATAGCGCGATAGAATCAACAGTGCACCACTTGATTCCAATTACCAACATCACTGATCTACCACGATCTACCACAAATTTTTACAATCTTAGCCAATGGATATTAAAGAGTTTTTTGAGCAGAGTGCTGGCAGATGGTTTTCTCAACGTACTAGTAATCATATTACCTCTCAACCCATGAAAAATGGTAAGTCCAACATCACTATGGAAATGCTATCTGGTGATGCCCCAGAGGTGATAACACTCTGTAAACAATACCAAATAGAGCCTGGTATGGCTATATTTGGTTTAAAAGTGATTTGGGACGGTACAGTAGTAGGAGAGCAGAAAAAGCAAACTGGTTCCACTGTTGTTGTAGCTGTTCCCAACCCAGAAAATCCTGACATTGGCAAACTATTGCGAACTAATGGTGATGTTGAAGAAACTTCCTTTCTTGATGCAATAGCGAGTGGGGGAAACCCCCTTTGGCCGACTGCATCGCTAAAATGTCGTTACAGTATCAGCCAGGATGATGTTTTAACAATGATTACAGAGGGGAAAACTCTATATGCTGAAGAACGTTTTTGGTTTGCTAGCCCTAACTTTCGCTTACGAACTAACGTTCTCCAGCAGGGGGGGCAATTAACCATGGCTTCTTTGGCCACAGAAATTCGTCTTGGTGTTACCTGAAAGGTAAGCATTCAGTCAGCTATCAGCTATCAGCTATCAGCTATCAGCTATCAGCTATCAGCGAACAGCGATTAGCGCTACGCGCACGCTGTCTTGATGCAATAGCGAGTGGGGGAAACCCCCTTTGGCCGACTGCATCGCTACTTGAGGTGCTTTTGAATAAAACAGGTAAGCATTGGTTTAATCTGAGTTACCTCCCAGGGTCGAAGCCTGTGCCACAAGGCACCTCAAGTAGCGTGAGCCAAAAGCTCACGGCTGACCGCTGACCACTGACCACTGACCGCTGACCGCTGAATGCTTATAGTCTCAATTATTAGTATTTATGTTATTGACTACAAAAGGCTTATCGATAGGTTTTGGTTCTTTACTGTAAGCACTTTCCAGGACTTTGTTCCTGACTAAATTTGCCTCATATTCAGAAAAATAGCCAATCAGGGTACCTCGCCACACTTTCCTGAGCATATATCTCTCTGATGGCACCTGTATATAACCGGCTGGGGCATAGTTATCTTTTATAAATGAATCAGACTTAATCACCTGAGAATTTTTAATATAATCATGTTTTGATTTAAATAGCTTACAATTGTAATTGTAAGCCCATTTGTTAGATATAACGACTCGTTTAAGATTTATTTTATTCAATAAATAACTTGTTGGTACAAAAACAGCAAATTTGCCATCAGGAATCTTAGCACAGGCTCGGGCAGAGTAGTTTTCAAAAATTATTTGGGCAAATAATGTCAGCTGTATTCCAAAAATTAGTCCGGCTATTAAACCAGAAAATAGGGGAAAATAAAAACTTTTTTCATGCATCCAATTTACCTCTATTTACTGTGACTAAAGGACTTTATAATGGAATTAATTATATAAATTAATCGCTAGATATATACCTAATATATTAAATATTAATGAAGATTACTTGATAGTTTGATGAAAGTTTATAAAAAATAATTTAATCACAATGGGGTATGCCATAGGGGGATCAGGGAGGATTTGGTATGATTAGCTCCGAACGCGCCCCGCGTGACCAAAGGTCAATCGCGTAGCGTGGCCTACGGCCAATCATCCCACGGGGATTAATCGTGGGATGGTTAACTTTGATCCAAGTTAACAGTGGCCTGAGAAAGACTCTGTGCCTCTGACCTATTTTCAACCTCCTGATCTTCCGCTGAATCACTGACCTGCTTATCGACTACGGTAGCTGTGACTGTACCAGAGTCTTGGTGCTGGACAACTGCCTTCAGCTTTTGGTAGACATCTGAAGAGTCTGGTGGTGGATGAAATTGGTGAATTGGCTTCTTGTTAAGCTCATAACTTGACCAATCTACATTGTAGCTAGGACTAGCACGGGCTTTGGTCAGAGGCTTTGGGAAGCTTTCTCTGGGCTTGACTGATTTTTCAGGTATTTTGGATGATATGCTCTTGGCTGGGGGGGAAGTGTCCTGTTGGCCTGTTGGTGGTGCTTGGAGTGTCTTTGACTCAAGCATCCCTTGCTCTGGTGTAGTTTCATCGGAACTAGTACCTAGAGAGGTTTCAGCAACATTGTCTACCCACTGTAAACTTAGTTCTAAGCTCTCGGTTGTGGATCTACTATCAACCGGAGCGGTTAAATTTTGGGGAAATTTACGACAAACCATCCGCTCAAACTCATGATTAAAGCGATATATAGGCTGTCCTCGTCGTAACCAGACTGCCAAAATTTGCTCTACAGATATCGCTTTGTAACGCCCTTGATAAAGTGCCTCAATCACCGCTAGACGCACCCAATTGGCAGGATAGTTCTCAAGCCATAGATTGACTAATTCTTCTACAGTGTAACCCCTGAGCTCAAACCCATAGTGACTGAGCAAGGCAAGGGCATAGGCAATGGCTAAATCTGAGTCATTGGTCATGGGTAAAAGGGCTCAAGGTGGGAAGGTGGTACGATTCCAGGTGGAAAGGTCGCACATGTGGCAAATTATTGACGCACAGCGGCTTCTGGCAACGTCGCTTGGTAATATAACCTATATCCTGCAACCAGCAACCTGCAACCTGTAACCTGCAACCTGCAACCTGTAACCTACAACCTGCAACCTGTAACCAGCAACCAGCAACCAGCAACCAGCAACCTGTAACCTAGAACCTGCAACTAGTTTTGGTAGTGAGTTGGTTGGTCAGTGAAATCAGGACTTAGGACTTATGACAACACTATACGGTGAGTTGAACTCAGTGACACGTCCTGTCTTCACCAAGGCCTGATCGATAAATGCGAACGCGCCCCGCGTGGCCTACGGCCAATCGCATCAGCTCGCTTTGGCTTCTCCCTTGGGATGGAACAGGGTTGGGTTGGGGTGGTTAACGACAATTTTGGCGATGGTAGCGTACGCAACTGCTTCGGTAGCATAAGCAGGAATATCCTTCCAATCTTCATAAATTTTAGAAATGTCAGAAGACTCTTTCACTGACTTCCCTAGAGTTTTGGCTAAAGACAGCCCATTGACTAGAGAGGCAATCAAATCAACACGGCGCAAGGTCTGCTGAGGATGGAAGGTTTGGTCTGGGTATCGAGAGAGAAAACCACCACGATAGGATTGGTTGATAGCTGGTAATGCCCAGAAATTCAGGGGGACATCAATAAATTGGGTAACTGGACGGATTGGATTGGGGTCAAACACTTTCACCAGTAGGGCAGCTTAATCAGCCCAAGTTAGAGGGGCATCTGGTTGAAAGCTGCCATCGGCAAAGCCACTAATCAGGTTTAGACTACCGAGGCGGCGAATAAAATCTTCTGCCCAGTGTCCAGGTA
The DNA here is from genome assembly GCF_010672485.1 of Moorena sp. SIO2C4. Lineage (NCBI taxonomy): Bacteria > Bacillati > Cyanobacteriota > Cyanophyceae > Coleofasciculales > Coleofasciculaceae > Moorena > Moorena sp. SIO2C4. The sequence continues at coordinate 12,856 of NZ_JAAHGN010000080.1, forward strand.
TATCGCTAAAGGAGGTAATGTCAGGGTTAGGGTTAACAATATAAGGAGATGCGAACGCGCCCCGCGTGGCCTACGGCCAATCGCATCTGCAGAGCCTGTGGCTACCAATGCTTGGTAAATCAATGCTGCCACCTCAGCACGGTTAATCGGCCTCATGGGATTGAGCTGATTGGGTTGG